>NZ_BAAAEP010000046.1:0-40680 GCF_039523075.1 Caenispirillum bisanense | reverse complement strand
CCCGCAAGGCCGCCTCGGTGGCCGATGCCCTGCCCGAGCCGGCCGCCGAGGCGCTCGCCCTGGCGGCGGTGCCGGCGCCGCGGGTGGCGACGGTCGCCCCGCCGGCCGCCACGGCGCAGCAGGAGCGCAAGCCCCTCGACACCCGCCGGGCGCCCGATCCCACCCGCTGGGTGGGCGGCGAGGCGACGGTGGTGCAGGCGGCCCTGGGCGATGCCACCCTGCGCCGCCGCGAACCGCCGGCGGAGGTGTGGCAGTACCGCACCGGCGCCTGCGTCCTCGACCTGGTGCTTTATCCCGACGGGCCGGGCAACCGCCTGCAGGTGGCGCATGTGGCGGTGCGGCCGGTGGATTCGACGGCCATCGACGGCCGCACCTGCGCCGCCCACGTGCTGGCCGGCACGCCGGCGCGCGACTGATCTTCAAACCACCGCTTTAGCGCCTTGGATGCGCCATTTTGACGTGTCACCTTCATCGGACGATCAACGTTCGAGGATCATCATGACCGTCCGCTCCTCCCTTTTCGCCGCCGGCCTGCTGGCCGCGGGTGTGGCCGTCGCCGGCGCCTTCGTCGGCTGGGGCTTCTGGCAGGGCCGCGAGGCGCCGCGCGTGGTGTCGGTGAAGGGCCTGGCGGAGCGGCCGGTGTCCGCCGACCTGGCGCTGTGGCCGCTGCGCTTCGTCGCCACCGGCGATTCGCTGGCCGAGGTGCAGGCCGTCATCACCGCCGACGCTGCCACCGTGCGCGACTTCCTGGAGACCAACGGCATCGGCAGCGGCGAGATCCAGGTGAAGGGGCTGGAGGTCATCGACGTGCTGGCCCAGCCCTACCGCTCCGGCCCGGTGGACGTGCGCTTCATCGTCGCCCAGACCCTGCTGGTGCGCTCCACCGAGGTGCAGCGGGTGTTCGAGGCGAGCCAGAAGGTGGGCGACCTGGTCAACCAGGGCGTCGTCATCTCGTCGGAGGACATGGCCGGCGGCTCGGCGCCGATCTTCCTGTTCACCCGCCTGAACGACGTCAAGCCGGCGATGATCGCCGAAGCCACCGCCAACGCCCGCGCCACCGCCGACCAGTTCGCCCGCGATTCGGGCAGCCGGCTCGGCGCCATCCAGACGGCCAGCCAGGGCCTGTTCCAGATCCTGCCGCGCGACCCGGCGCCGGGGATCATGGAGGAACGCCAGATCGACAAGACCCTGCGGGTGGTCACCACCGTCGACTACCGTCTGACAGATTGATGACGGCGGCGCGGCCGTATTGACCAGCGGCGATGGACGGGGTACCGCAGGAGCATGCCAGCCCGCGCCGCCCCATCCATCGCCCAAGGCCCGCCATGACCGTCAGCAGCCTCGCCGCCCCCCCCGTTCCCGCCGACCTGATCGCCCTCGCCAACCGTCTGGCCGATACCAGCGGGGCGCTGATCCGGCAGTACTTCCGCACCCCGGTGGCGGTGGACGACAAGGCCGACGACAGCCCCGTCACCATCGCCGACCGCGGCGCCGAGGAAGCCATGCGCGCCGTGCTGGCCGAGGCGGTGCCCGACCACGGCATCATCGGCGAGGAATTCGGCCGCTCCAACGAAGGGGCGGAACTGGTGTGGGTGCTTGATCCCATCGACGGCACCAAGGCCTTCATCAGCGGCAAGCCCAGCTTCGGCACCCTCATCGCCCTGATGCGCAACGGCCGCCCGTGGCTTGGCGTCATCGACCAGCCGATCACCGGCGAGCGCTGGATCGGCGCCGCCGGCCACGGCACCACCCTCGCCGGCCGGACGCTCGCCACCCGCGCCTGCCCCGACCTCGACAAGGCGACCCTCTACGCCACCGCGCCGGAGATGTTCAGGGGCGACGACTGGCCGGCCTTCCAGCGCCTCTACCAGTCGGTGAAGCTGCCGCGCTACGGCTGCGACTGCTATGCCTACGGCCTGCTGGCGCTGGGCTTCGTCGATCTGGTGTGCGAGGCGGACCTGAAGGTCTACGACTGGGCCGCCGTGGTGCCGGTGATCGAACAGGCCGGCGGCATCGTCACAGACTGGCAGGGCCGGCCGCTCACCCCCGCCTCCGACGGCCGCGTGCTGGCCGCCGGCGATGCCCGCCTGCACGCCGCCGCGCTGGCCCGTCTGGCCGGCTGACGACGCCCCTGCGTCGCAGGCGCCGGCTGCGGCGTTATTGAGTGACTTTGCGGAAAATGTGCGGCAGGTGCTTGCGGTGCCTGCCTGCGGGGCCCACTATCCGGTTATCCCGTTGCTCCACATGGGTTCCTGACAGGGAGGGATTGTTGCGCCGCTTGCTCCGTCGCCTTGCCATAGCCGCCGTGGCCGCCACCACAGTCGCCACCGCCGCCATCGCCCAGGATACGGCTGCAGAGTCGCCGGCGCTGCCTGACATCGCCTCCGTGCCGCCGCGCATCGGCATCGCCATGCACGGCGAGGCCAAGTATGCCGAAGGCTTCACCCATTTCGACTACGTCAACCCGCAGGCGCCCAAGGGCGGCTGGCTGCGGCTGCTGGCGCTCGGCACCTGGGACACCTTCAATCCCTACATCACCCGCGGCACGCCGGCCGCCGGCCTCGGCATGCTCTACGACACCCTGCTCTCCAATGCGGAGGACGAGCCGTTCACCGAATACGGCCAGGTGGCGGAAAGCGTGCAGGTGCCCGACGACCGTTCGTGGGTGGCCTTCAACCTGCACCCGCAGGCGCGCTTCCACGACGGCGAGCCGATCAAGCCCGAGGACGTCATCTGGACCTTCGAGTTCCTGACCCAGAAGGGCGATCCGCTGTACCGGTTCTATTACGGCTCGGTGGCGCGGGTGGAAAAGACCGGCG
The DNA here is from genome assembly GCF_039523075.1 of Caenispirillum bisanense. NCBI lineage: Bacteria > Pseudomonadati > Pseudomonadota > Alphaproteobacteria > Rhodospirillales > Novispirillaceae > Caenispirillum > Caenispirillum bisanense. Next base: position 37,861 of record NZ_BAAAEP010000046.1, on the reverse strand, counting down.
ACCGCCAGGTGACCTTCGTGTTCGACGGCACCGACAACCGCGAGCTGCCGCTCATCCTCGGCCAGCTGCCGGTGCTGCCCAAGCACTACTGGGAGGCGGAGGGCAACGATCCGGCCGCCTCCACCCTGAAGCCGCCGGTGGGCTCCGGCCCCTACCGCATCTCCCACTTCGAGCCCGGCCGCTACATCACCTATGAACGGGTGCCCGACTACTGGGGCAAGGACCTGCCGGTGAACGTCGGCCGCTACAACTTCGAGCGCATCCGCTACGACTACTACCGCGACAGCACGGTGGGGCTGGAGGCGTTCAAGGCCGGCGCCTACGACCTGCGGGTGGAGAACTCGGCCAAGAACTGGTCCGTCGGCTACGATTTCCCCGCCTTCCGGCAGGGGCTGGTGAAGAAGGAGACGTTCGAGAACGACCTGCCCTCGGGCATGCAGGGCTGGGTGATGAACATGCGGCGGCCGCAGTTCCAGGACGCCCGGGTGCGCGAGGCGCTGGCCTACGCCTTCAACTTCGAATGGACCAACGCCACCCTGTTCTACGGCCTCTATGCCCGCACCCGCAGCTACTTCGACAATTCGGAGCTGTCGGCCACCGGCCTGCCGTCGCCGGAGGAACTGGCGCTGCTGGAGCCGCTGCGCGACCAGCTGCCGGACCGGGTGTTCACCGAAACCTACGCGCCGCCGGCCGGCGATCCCTCCGGCAACATCCGCGACAACCTGCGCAAGGCCTTCGGTCTGCTGCAGGAGGCGGGGTACGAGGTCGACCCGCGCACCCGCAAGATGGTGAACAAGGAAACCGGCCGGCCGCTGACCTTCGAAATCCTGCTGGTCGACCCGGTGTTCGAGCGGGTGTCGCTGCCCTTCGTCGAGAACCTGAAGACGCTCGGCATCGACGCCACCGTGCGCACCGTCGACACGGCGCAGTACATCAACCGCCTGCGCAGCTTCGACTTCGACATGACCTCCACCGTCTGGGGCCAGTCGCTGTCGCCGGGCAACGAGCAGCGGGAGTTCTGGGGCAGCGACGCCGCCACCCACGAAGGCAGCCGCAACTATGCCGGCCTGCAGAACCCGGCCATCGACCGCCTGATCGAGCTGGTCATCCAGGCCCCCGACCGCGAGGCGCTGGTCACCCGCGTGCGGGCGCTCGACCGGGCGCTGCAGTGGCAGTTCCTGGTGATCCCGCACTGGCACAGCCCGGTGCAGCGCATCGCCTATTGGGACAAGTTCGGCTTCCCCGAGGCGCGGCCCATGCGCGGCATCGACCTGATGGCGTGGTGGGTGGAATCGGCCAAGGACCGCCAGGTGGCCGCCGAGCAGAAGAAGGCGCAGGAGGAAAATCCGCTGCCGGCCGATGGCGGTGACCCCGCCGCCCCGGCGCCGGCCCGGTAACGGCGCCAGCGGAGGCCGTCGCTCATGTTCGCCTACATCGTCCGCCGTCTGCTGCTCATCCCGCTGACGTTGTTCGGGATCATCCTGATCAACTTCGTCATCGTGCAGTTCGCGCCCGGCGGCCCGGTGGAACAGATGATCGCCCGCGTCCAGGGCACCGGCGTCGACGCCACCGCCCGCATCACCGGCGGCGGCGGCGGCGAGGCCGGCGGCGGCCCGCGCGGCGGCATGACCGGCGACGGCAGCACCTATCGCGGCGCCCAGGGGCTGCCGCCCGACTTCATCGCCGACATCGAGCGTCAGTACGGCTTCGACAAGCCGGCGCACGAACGGTTCTGGCTGATGATCCGCAACTACGCCACCTTCGACCTCGGCCAGAGCTACTACCGCGACCGCGACGTGCTCGACCTGGTGCTGGACAAGCTGCCGGTCTCCGCCTCCCTCGGCATCTGGTCGACGCTCATCATCTATCTCGTCTCCATTCCGCTCGGGGTGATGAAGGCGGTGCGCGACGGCTCGCGGTTCGATACCTGGTCGTCGGGGGTGGTGATCGTCGGCTATGCGGTGCCGGCCTTCCTGTTCGCCATCCTGCTGATCGTGCTGTTCGCCGGCGGCCGCTACTTCGACTGGTTCCCCCTGCGCGGCCTGACGTCCGACAACTGGCAGGACCTGTCGTGGCCCATGCGCATCGTCGACTACTTCTGGCATCTGACGCTGCCGGTGGCCGCCATGGTGATCGGCGGCTTCGCCGGCCTGACCATGCTGACCAAGAACAGCTTCCTGGAAGAGATCAACAAGCAGTACGTCATCACCGCCCGCGCCAAGGGCCTGAACGAGCGGCAGGTGCTGTACGGCCATGTGTTCCGCAACGCCATGCTGCTCATCATCGCCGGCTTCCCGGCGGCGCTGGTGACCATGCTGTTTACCGGCTCGGTGCTGATCGAGGTGATCTTCAGCCTCGACGGCCTCGGCCTGCTGGGGTTCGAGGCCGCCATGAACCGCGATTATCCGGTGGTCTTCGGCACCCTTTACGTCTTCGGCCTGATCGGGCTGTTGCTGAACCTGCTCAGCGACATCGCCTATCACGTGGTCGACCCGCGCATCACCTTCGAAGCCCAGAGCACATAGGAGGCCGGCGAACCATGGCGCTGTTCTCCAACCTGAGCCCCATCACCCGCCGCCGGCTGGCCCGCTTTCGTGCCAACCGGCGCGGCTTCTGGTCGTTGTGGTTGTTCCTGATCCTGTTCACGGCCAGCATGTTCGCCGAGTTCCTGGCCAACGACAAACCGGTGTTCGTCTGGTACGACGGCCGGCCGCACGTGCCCATCTTCGTCGCCTACCCGGAAACCGAGTTCGGCGGTTTCTTCCCGACGGAAGCCAACTACACCGATCCGGCGGTGCAGGAGATGATCGAGGAAAACGGCTGGATGGTGTGGCCGCCGATCCGCTTCAACTACCGCACCGCCGACCCGCTGCTCGGCCAGCCGGCGCCGAGCCCGCCCGATTCCCGCCACTGGCTCGGCACCGACGACCAGGGCCGCGACGTGGTGGCGCGGCTGATCTACGGCTTCCGCATCTCGGTGCTGTTCGGGCTGATCCTGACGGCCGTGTCGTCGCTGATCGGCATCCTGGCCGGCGCCGTGCAGGGCTATTTCGGCGGCTGGCTCGACCTGGTGTTCCAGCGCGTGCTGGAGGTGTGGAGCGGCCTGCCGCAGCTGTTCATCCTCATCATCCTGTCGAGCGTCATCGCCCCCAGTTTCTGGACCCTGCTGGTGATCCTGCTGCTGTTTTCCTGGACCGCCCTGGTCGGGGTGGTGCGGGCGGAATTCCTGCGCGCACGCAACTTCGACTATGTCCGCGCCGCCAAGGCGCTCGGCATGGGCGACACGCGCATCATGATCCGCCACGTCCTGCCCAACGCCATGGTGGCGACCCTGACCTTCGCGCCGTTCATCCTGTCGGGCGCCATCGTCAGCCTGACGGCGCTCGACTTCCTCGGCCTCGGCCTGCCGCCGGGCAGCCCGTCGCTGGGCGACCTGCTGCGCCAGGGCAAGGAGAACCTGCAGGCCCCGTGGCTCGGCATCGCCGGCTTCGTGGTGATGGCGGTGATGCTGTCGCTGCTGGTGTTCGTCGGCGAGGCGGTGCGTGACGCCTTCGATCCGCGCAAGAGGGTGGCATGACGGCAGCCCCGCTCCCCCGCCGCGACGACGCCCCGGCGGCGACCGCCGGTGCCGCCGCGCCCATCCTGTCGGTGCGCGACCTGCACGTCGCCTTCGGCCGCGACGACCGCCGCATCGACGCCGTGCGCGGCGTCTCCTTCGACCTGCACCGCGGCCGCACCCTGGCGCTGGTGGGCGAGTCGGGGTCCGGCAAGTCGGTGTCCGCGCTGTCGGTGCTGCAACTGCTGCCCTATCCGCTGGCGTGGCACCCCGGCGGCTCCATCCGGCTGGAGGACACCGAGCTGGTGGGGGCGCCGGACCGCACCTTGCGCGACGTGCGCGGCAACCGCATCGCCATGGTGTTCCAGGAGCCTATGACCTCGCTCAACCCGCTGCACAGCATCGAGCGGCAGATCGGCGAGATCCTGGCCATCCACAAGGGCATGACCGGCCGCGCCGCCCGCGCCCGCATCCTGGACCTGCTGGAGCTGGTCGGCCTGCAGAATGCCGAGGGCCGCCTGACCGCCCTGCCGCACGAGCTGTCCGGCGGCCAGCGCCAGCGGGTGATGATCGCCATGGCGCTCGCCAACGAGCCCGACGTGCTCATCGCCGACGAGCCGACGACGGCGCTGGACGTCACCATCCAGGCCCAGATCCTGAAGCTGCTGAAGGATCTTCAGGCCCGCTTCGGCATGGCCATCCTGTTCATCACCCACGACCTGACGGTGGTGCGCAAGATGGCCGACGACGTCTGCGTCATGAAGGATGGGCTGGTGGTGGAACACGGGCCGGTCACCGACGTGCTGGACCGGCCGCAGCACCCCTACACCCGCATGCTGATGGCCGCCGAGCCCAAGGGGGCGCCGCCGCAGGTACCGGCCGATGCCGCCGAGGTGATGGCGGCCGACGACCTGAAGGTGTGGTTCCCCATCAAGAAGGGCATCATCCGCCGCACCGTCGGCCACGTGAAGGCGGTGGACGGGGTGACGGTGAGCGTGCACGAGGGCCAGACCGTCGGCGTGGTCGGCGAATCCGGCTCCGGCAAGACGACGCTCGCCATGGGCCTGCTGCGCCTGACCGCCTCCATGGGGCCGATCCGCTTCCGCGGCCAGCCCATTGACGGTCTGTCGCGCGGCGAGATGCGGCCGCTGCGGCGGGAGATGCAGGTGGTGTTCCAGGCCCCCTACGGCTCCCTCAGCCCGCGCATGTCGGTGGCGCAGATCGTCGCCGAGGGGCTGGAATTGCACGGCATCGGCGGCGACGAGGCGGGGCGCGACGCTCTGGTGGTGGAGGCCCTGCGCGAGGTCGGCCTCGATCCCGAAACCCGCCACCGCTACCCGCACGAATTCTCCGGCGGCCAGCGCCAGCGCATCGCCATCGCCCGCGCGCTGGCCCTGAAGCCGCGCTTCATGGTGCTGGACGAACCGACCTCGGCGCTGGACGTGTCGGTGCAGGCGCAGATCGTCGACCTGCTGCGCGACATCCAGGCCCGCCACCGCCTCGCCTACCTGTTCATCAGCCACGACCTGCGGGTGGTGCGGGCGCTGGCCGACACGTTGATCGTCATGAAGGACGGCAAGGTGGTGGAGGCCGGCCCCACCGCCGACATCTTCGCCAACCCGCGCGAGGCCTATACCCGCGCCCTCATTGCCGCCGCCTTCGCGCTGGAGCTGTAGCGACGGCCGCGGGGGGCGCGGCCTGAACGGCCCTTGCCGGGGCGGGGGCGGGCGCGCATCATGCCGCTGCCATGACCGCCCGCCGCCCCGCGCCCGCCGCTCCGTCCTCCATCACCGCGCCGCCGCCGCCCCTGATGGTGCGGGCGATGCCGGCGGTGTTCGTGCTGCTGTGGTCGACTGGCTTCATCGGCGCCAAGTTCGGCCTGCCCTATGCCGAGCCCTTCACCTTCCTGTTCATCCGCTTCGCCCTGGTGCTGCTGCTGCTGGCGCCGCTGGCCGTCATGGCCCGCGCCGCCTGGCGCGGTGGCTGGCGGGCGGCGGGGCACCAGCTGGTGACCGGGGCGCTGGTCCACGGGCTTTACCTCGGCGGCGTGTTCTGGGCCATCGGCGCCGGCCTGTCGGCCGGGGTGGCGGCGCTGGTGGTCGGCATGCAGCCGCTGCTGACAGCGGTGGCGGTCGGGCCGCTGCTGGGCGAACGGGTGAGCGGCCGCCAGTGGCTCGGCCTGGTGCTCGGCCTCACCGGCGTCGGCATGGTGGTGGGGGAGAAGCTGGCCGGCAGCGGCGTCGGCACGGTGGCGCCGGTGGCCCTGGTGGGGGCGGTGGTCGGGCTGTTCGGCATCACCGCCGGCACCCTTTATCAGAAGCGGTTCGGCGGCGGTGCCGACCTGCGCATCGCCACCTTCATCCAGTACGTCGCCGCCGCCGCCGTCACCGGCCTTGCCGCCCTGGCGGTGGAAACCCGCGACGTGCAATGGACCGGCGAGTTCCTGTTCGCCCTCGGCTGGCTGGTGATCGTGCTGTCCATCGGCGCCATCAGCCTGCTCATGCTGCTCATCCGCCGGGGCGAGGCGGCCCGCACCGCCAGCCTGTTCTACCTCGTGCCGCCGGTAACCGCCGTCACCGCCTGGGCGCTGTTCGGCGAGACCCTCGGCCTCATCGCCCTGGCCGGCATGGCGCTGGCGGTGGCCGGGGTGGCGCTGGTAGTCGGGCGGCGCTGAGAGCGCGCCGCCGCCGGCCTGCGCCCGGCGCGGGCCTGGGCTGCGCCGGGGCAGGCCCATCCCCCTTGACGACGCCGGAGACGGCGGCAGGCCTAGGTCTTTGGCAGCATGACGGCCATAGACGAAGGTCTAGGGCCGGTGAGCCATAACATCCGTATAGGTGCCAGTCTTTAGTGTATGGGTGTATAAAACTTCCGTGTTTTCGGGCCAAGCCCGCCGGGGTGACGGGGGCGGCCGCCGGCTGCGGGAGGTCACCATGGCCCTGTTCGACCACTTGAAGATCCGCGCGAAAGTCTCCCTCGGCTTCGCCATCGTGCTGGTGTTGCTGATCATCACCGCCGTCACCGGCGGCTGGGCGCTGCAGACGGTGGGCGGGGTGTTCGACCGCTACCGCCACCTGACCGGCGAGACCGGCGCCGTCGCCGCCATCGAACTGGACATGCTGCAGACCCGCATGGCGGCCAAGGATTATCTGGTCCGCGACAACGATGCCGCCATTGCCGCCGTGCAGGAGTATGCCGCCTCCACCGCCGCCCTGGCGGAGGCGGCGCGGTCGCTGATCGCGCCGGAGGAAACTCGCAAGCGGGCGCTGATGGACGAAGTGCAGTCGGTCATCGCCGACTACCGCCGCGCCTTCGGGCAGGTGACGGAGGCCCAGGCCGCCCGCAACGAGGCGGTGTCGCAGCTGAGCAAGGTGGGGCCGCACATCGAGACGGCGCTGGTGGAGATCATGGACGGCGCCTTCCGCGCCGGCGACGCCGAAATCTCCTACCGCGCCGGGCTGGCCCTGCGGCAGATCCTGCTGGTGCGGCTGCACGCCAACCGCTTCCTGGCCGACAACGACCCCGCCTCCTACGACCGGGTGAAGCAGGAAAAGGCCCTGTTCGACCAGCGCTTCGCCGAACTGGTGCCGACCCTGCGCACCATGGCCATGCGCAGCCAGGCGCAGGCGGCGGAGCAGTCGTCGCAGCGTTATTCCGAGCATTTCGAAGCCATGGCCGCCGCCATCCGGGCGCGGTCGCAGCTGGTTTCCGGCACGCTGGACGTCATCGGCCCGCGGGTGGCGGAGGACATCCGCACCGTGCAGGCGGAGATCCGCAGTGCCCAGGATGCCCTCGGCCCCGAAGTGGCGGCCAGCATCACCACCGGCACCACGGTGGCGGTGGTTCTGGGGCTGGTGGCGCTGGCCATCGGCATCGTCGCCGGCTTCGCCATCGGCCACGGCATCGCCGACCCGGTGACCGCCATGACCGAGGCCATGCGCCGACTCGCCGCCGGCGACCATGCCACCGACGTGCCGGCCCGCACCCGCCGCGATGAGGTGGGCGAGATGGCCGCCGCCGTGCAGGTGTTCAAGGACAACATGATCCGCGCCGGCGAGCTGGCCGCCGAGCAGGAGGCCGAGCACGCCGCCCGCGAACGCCACGTCGCTCTGCTGGAACAGCTGACCCACCAGTTCGATGCCGACGTCTCCGGCGTGCTTACCGCCGTCAGCGCCGCCTCCGGCCAGCTGGAGGCCACCGCCGCCAGCATGTCGTCCATCGCCGAACAGTCGGCGCGGCAGGCGAGCGCCGTCGCCACCTCGGCCGATCAAGCCTCCACCAACGTGCAGACGGTGGCCAGCGCCGCCGAGCAGCTGTCGGCCTCTATCACCGAGATCGGCCGTCAGGTCCACCAGTCGGCCACCATGTCGCGGCAGGCGGCGGAGCAGGCGGAACACACCAACACCATGGTGCGCGGCCTGGCCGACAGCGCCCAGCGCATCGGCGAGGTGGTCAGCCTGATCACCGACATCGCCAGCCAGACCAACCTGCTGGCGCTGAACGCCACTATCGAGGCGGCACGGGCCGGCGAGGCGGGCAAGGGCTTCGCCGTCGTCGCCAACGAGGTGAAGAGCCTCGCCACCCAGACCGGCCGCGCGACGGAGGAGATCGCCCACCAGATTTCCAGCATCCAGCACGAAACCGCCACCGCCGTCGCCGCCATCGAAGGCATCGGCAAGGTCATCCACGACATCAGCCAGGTGTCGTCGGCCATCGCCTCGGCGGTGGAGGAGCAGGACGCGGCGACCCACGAAATCGCCCGCAACACCCACGCCGCCAGCACCGGCACCCACGAGGTGACGGTCAACATCGCCGGCGTCACCCAGGCCGCCGGCGAAGCGGGCCGCGCCGCCGGCGAGGTGCTGGACGCCTCCGGCCTGCTGTCGCGGCAGGCGGACCAGCTGCGCCACGTGGTGCAGGACTTCCTCGCCAGCGTGCGCGCCGCCTGAGGCGGGGCGGCGGCGGATTGGAAGGCGGGCAGGGCGGGTGGCACCGCCCGCCCGCCGCCGTGCGTTGGACAGCCATGCGAAACCGGTGCGGCGGCCGGTGTGGCATCGGGCGTGACGGACCGCCGCAAGGTGCGCTATAAGGCGCCCCTGACAGTCCTGCCAAACCAGACCGGAAGACGCGATGAACTGGCTGACCAACTTCGTGCGCCCCAAGATCCAGCAGCTCGTGCGCCCCAAGGAGGTGCCCGAGAACCTGTGGAAGAAGTGCCCGGCGTGCGGCCAGATGGTGTTCCACCGCGAGCTGGAAAAGAACCTGCAGGTCTGCACCCACTGCGGCCACCACATGCGCCTGCCGGTCAAGCAGCGCCTGGCCATGCTGTTCGATGACGGGGCCTACAAGCGCATCGAGCTGCCCAAGGTGCCGGAAGACCCGCTGAAGTTCCGCGACCTCAAGCGCTATTCCGACCGCATCAAGGACGCCCGCGCCAAGACCGGCGAGCAGGACGCCATCCTGGTCGCCCACGGCACCATCGGCGGCGTCAAGACGGTGATCGCCGCCTTCGACTTCGACTACATGGGCGGCTCCATGGGCGCGGCGGTCGGCGAGGGCATCGTGGCGGCGGCGGAGCTGGCGGTGCTGCAGGATGCGCCGCTGATCGTCATTCCGGCCTCGGGCGGCGCCCGCATGCAGGAAGGCACCCTGTCGCTGATGCAGATGGCGCGCACCACCGTCGCCGTCGACAAGGTGAAGGACGCCGGCCTGCCCTACATCGTGCTGCTGACCGACCCCACCACCGGCGGCGTCACCGCCAGCTTCGCCATGCTGGGCGACATCCACATCGCCGAGCCCGGCGCCGTCATCGGCTTCGCCGGTGCCCGCGTCATCGAAACCACCATCCGCGAGAAGCTGCCGGAAGGCTTCCAGCGGTCGGAATACCTGCGCGAACACGGCATGGTCGACATGGTGGTCCACCGCCACCAGCTGCGCGGCAAGATCGCCAACCTGCTGACCCTGCTGGTCAACCGCGGCCCGGCCGGGCAGGTGGTGCCGTTCGACCGCAAGGGCCGCCTGGGCGCCGACGACACCGCCGCCGGCAGCGCCGATGCCGCCGGCCCGGCCGCCGCCGCGTCGCCGGCCGACGGCCTGCCGGGCGAGCCCCGGGCCTGAGGCTCCGCCCGCCATGACCGCCGGCGCGGGCCGTCGCCCCGACGCGGTGCTGGAGCGGCTGCTCGCCCTGCACCCGAAGATCATCGACCTGTCGCTGGACCGGGTGTGGCGCCTGCTCGCCCGCATGGGCCACCCGGAACGGTCGCTGCCGCCGGTGATCCACGTCGCCGGCACCAACGGCAAGGGCTCGACGCTCGCCGTGCTGCGGGCGATGGTGGAGGCGGCGGGGCGCCGGCCGCACGTCTACACCAGCCCGCACCTGGTGCGCTTCCGCGAGCGCATCCGCCTGGCCGGCACGCTGATCGCCGAAGACGCCCTCACCGACCTGCTGGAAGAGGCGGAGGGCATCAACGGCGGCGAGAACATCACCTTCTTCGAGATCACCACGTGCGCCGCCCTGCTGGCCTTCGCCCGCACCCCGGCCGACGTGCTGCTGCTGGAAACCGGCCTCGGCGGCCGGCTGGATGCCACCAACGTGGTGGCGCGGCCGGCGGCAACGGTGCTGACGCCCATCGACCTCGACCACCAGAAGTTCCTCGGCGACACCATCGCCGCCATCGCCACCGAGAAGGCGCACATCATGAAGCCGGGGGTGCCCTGCGTGGTCGCCCGTCAGCCGGCCGAGGCGCTGGCGGTGATCGAGGCCCATGCCGCCGCCATCGGGGCGCCGCTGCTGCTGGAAGGGCGCGACTGGAGCGTCGAGCGGCTGGCCGACGACCGCCTGCGCTTCCGCATGGGCGGGCGGGAGATCCTGTGTCCACCGCCGGGCCTCGGCGGCGCCCACCAGTACGGCAATGCCGGCGCCGCCCTGGCCGCCGCCCTGGCGGCCGGGCTCGACCTGCCGGAGACGGCGCTGGCGCGCGGGGTGGCCGCCGCGGAATGGCCGGCCCGCCTGCAGCGCCTGCGCCGCGGTCCGCTGGCGGCGGCGCTGCCGGAGGGGTGGGAGCTGTGGCTGGACGGCGGCCACAACCCGTCCGCCGGCCGGGTGCTGGGCGAGGCGCTGGGGCGCTGGCACGACCGCCCGCTCTATGCCGTCTGCGGCATGATGGCCGACAAGGATGCCGTCGGCTTCCTGGCGCCGCTGGTGCCCCACCTGACCGCCTTCCGCGCCATCGCCATTCCCGGCGAGGACAACGGCAAGCCGCCGGCCGACCTGCTGGCAGCGGCCACCGCCGCCGGCGTCCCGGCCGCCGCCACCGCCGCCGGTCTTGCCGAGGCGGTGACCGATCTGGCCGCGCTGCCGGGGCCGGCGCGGCTGCTGATCTGCGGGTCGCTCTATCTCGCCGGAACGGTGCTGGCCGACAACGACTAGCCGCGCCCGCGTACGGGGGATCGGGGGCAGGGGAGGGGGCCACGGCATCCGGCGCCCCCTGGCGATGAGGCCGCCGTTGCCGCTGCGTCAGGGCTTGCTGGCAGGTGTCGCCGCCTTCAGGCGGCGGGCGGCAGGCTCTTCTGTTCGTCCGCCGGGGCGGCGAGGCGGATGGTTTCTTCCTTCAGCGTCGCGTTCTCGCGCTCCAGGGTCTGGATCTTGCGTTCCTGGCCCTTGCGCTCGCGCCGCGTCTGCGCCCGGCGGCGGCCGCCCGAGGCCCAGGCCAGCAGGCCGCCGACGATCATGCCCACCGCCAGCGTCCCCAGGGACAGCAGGTAGAGCGGCAGCGTCGCCGTCCACGGGAACGGCCACAGTTCCACCGTCACCGGATCGCGGTTGGCGACGGCGAACACGATGGCCACCACCGCAAGCGGCAGGCCGATGAGCCAGCGAATGACTTTCACCCGATCCTCCGTCGGACGCCGGCGGTCATTCCGCCGCGTCCAGGTCATCCTCGTCGTTGAGAAGCTCGCGCAGCTGCTTGCCGGTCTTGAAGTAGGGCACCGCCTTCTCGTCGACGTCTACGGCCGCGCCGGTGCGCGGGTTGCGGCCGGTGCGGGCGTCGCGATGCTTGACGGAAAAGGCGCCGAAGCCGCGCAGTTCCACCCGGTCGCCGCGGGCCAGGGCCGCCGCGATCTCGTCGAAGATGCACGAGACGATACGCTCCACGTCGCGCTGGTACAGATGCGGGTTGCGCTCTGCCAGACGGGCGATGAGTTCCGACTTGGTCATGGCCCACGGTCCTCGCGAGATGAGCCGGCACGCTGCGGTGGGAACCCCATGTCCCCCGCTCCGGCCCCGCTCCAACCCCCGGAACGGCGGCCGACAAGACGCTGCGCCTCGGCCTGTATCCTGAAAGCCTGCCAGACCATTGTCGGGGCGTCAAGGTTAAGCCCTTGCGCCGGAAAGCATTTTGACCATCCGGTCGACTTCGGGGGTCGGCCGGCGGCCCGTCCGGGCCAAAGGAAAACGCCCCGTTCCGGCAGGAACGGGGCGCTTCCGGGCTGCGACTCGGTGGTCGCGGACAGCAGAGGAAAGACGCTTAGTCTTCCTTGTTGTCCTCTTCCTGCTTCTGACGCAGGGCGGCACCGAGGATGTCGCCGAGCGAGGCGCCCGAATCGGTCGAACCGTATTCGGCCATCGCCTGCTTCTCTTCGTCGATCTCGCGCGCCTTGATGGAGACGGAGATCTTGCGGGCCTTCATGTCGAGCGCCGTAACCTTGGCGTCGATCTTCTCGCCCACGGCGAAGCGCTCGGGGCGCTGCTCGTTGCGCTCGCGCGACAGGTCGGACTTGCGGATGAAGGCCGTGCCCATGCCGCCGACGTCCACTTCGATGCCGTTGTCCTGCACCGCGGTGACCACGCAGGTGACCACCTGGCCCTTGCGCAGGCCTTCGGCAGCGCGGTCGAACGGATCTTCGTCCAGCTGCTTGATGCCGAGCGAGATGCGCTCCTTGTCGGTGTCGACGTCGAGAACCTTCGCCTTCACCACGTCGCCGCGCTTGTAGTTCTTGACGGCTTCGTCACCCGGCAGCTTCCAGTCCAGGTCGGACAGGTGAACCATGCCGTCGATTTCGCCTTCCAGACCGATGAACAGACCGAATTCGGTGATGTTCTTGATCTCGCCTTCGACGATGGTGCCGGCCGGGAACTTGGTCTTGAACTCTTCCCACGGGTTGCCCAGGCACTGCTTGAGACCCAGCGAGATGCGGCGCTTTTCCGGATCCACGTCGAGCACCATGACTTCCACTTCCTGCGAGGTGGAAACGATCTTGCCCGGGTGGATGTTCTTCTTGGTCCACGACATTTCGGAGACGTGCACCAGACCCTCGACGCCCGGCTCCAGCTCCACGAAGGCGCCGTAGTCGGTGATGTTGGTCACGCGGCCGGTGAACTTGGTGCCGACCGGGTACTTGGCCTGCACGCCTTCCCACGGATCGGCTTCCAGCTGCTTCATGCCGAGGCTGATGCGCTGGGTTTCCGGGTTGAAGCGGATGACCTGCACCTTGACGGTCTGGCCGATGGACAGCGCCTCGGTCGGGTGGTTGACGCGCTTCCAGGAGATGTCGGTGACGTGCAGCAGGCCGTCGACGCCGCCCAGGTCCACGAAGGCGCCGTAGTCGGTGATGTTCTTCACAACACCTTCCAGGATCATGCCTTCCTTCAGGCCGGCCATCAGCTTGGCGCGCTCTTCGGCGCGGCTTTCTTCCAGCACCGCGCGGCGGCTGACGACGATGTTGCCGCGGGCGCGGTCCATCTTCAGGATCTGGAAGGTCTGCGGATTGCCCATCAGCGGGGTGATGTCGCGCACCGGACGGATGTCCACCTGGCTGCCCGGCAGGAAGGCAACGGCGCCCGACAGGTCGACGGTGAAGCCGCCCTTGACGCGGCCGAAGATCACGCCTTCGACGCGCTGGCTCTCGTTGAACTTGGTCTCCAGGACGTTCCAGGCTTCCTCGCGGCGGGCCTTGTCGCGCGACAGGACGATGATGCCGTCGCGGTCTTCGTACCGCTCGACATACACGTCGACCACGTCGCCGCGGCGCAGGGAGGATTCCTCACCGGCGCGCGAGAATTCCTTCAGGTTGATGCGGCCTTCGGACTTCAGGCCCACGTCCACCAGCGCGAAGTCGCCGTCCACGGACACCACGGTGCCACGGATGACGGTGCCTTCCAGGCCGCTTTCCTGACCGAGGCTTTCCTCAAGCAGGGCGGCAAAATCTTCCATGCCGAAATCGGCAGCGGCTTCAGCCATGTTCACTTCTTCCTTTCGTGTGTACTGGTCTTTTCCGGCCAGCCGGTTGTATCCGGCGGTCTTTATCGCGGCGTCCCGGACGATCCGGGGGTGCTGCGTTGGACAGTCCCTCTCAAGCAACGGCGACGAAAAACAGCGCGGGGCCGACGGGTCGCCCCGTCACCCCAGCCTGCCATCCGTCACGTAACGCACGGCCAGCGCGAACACCTGCTCGGCATCCAGGTCGGAGGTGTCGACGATCATCGCATCCTCCGCCGGCGCCAGCGGCGCCACGGCGCGTCCGGCATCGCGCGCATCACGGTCCACCATGTCCTGGAGGACCGCGGACTCTATAACGTCGAGTCCCTTTCCGCGCAACTCTTCGAATCGCCGGCGGGCACGAACGTCGAGCGAAGCGGTGACGAACATCTTGCGGTCGGCATCGGGGCAGACCACGGTGCCGATGTCGCGCCCGTCCAGAACCGCCCCCGCCGCACCGTCCGGCGGCTCGGCCGCGAAGCGGCGCTGGAAGTCGAGCAACGCCGCCCGCACCTCGGGAATCGCCGCCACCTTGCTGGCCGCCTGGGCCACCGCATCGGTGCGCAGGCGGTCGTCGGTGACCAGGGCGGGGTCGAGGCGCCGGGCCGGCGCTTCGGCCGTCGCCGCGTCGGCCGGGTCGCCGCCGGCCTGCAGCACGGCGAAGCCCACCGCCCGGTACAGCGATCCGGTGTCGAGATAGGAATAGCCGAAATGCTGCGCAAGGCGCCGCGCCAGGGTTCCCTTGCCGGAGGCGGCGGGGCCGTCGATGGCGACGACCATGGGGCGGGCGGTGGCGGGTTCGGCGGTCATGGGCCGGCCGTCTCCACCAGCGGGCGGATGTTGGCGCCGAGGCCGTTCATCATGCGCGCGAAGCCGGGGAAGCTGGTGTCGATGGCGCTGCCGTCGTCCACCGCCACCGGCTCCGGCGTCACCATACCGAGCACCAGGAAGCTCATGGCGATGCGGTGGTCCAGGTTGACGGCGATGGTGGCGCCGCCGCGCGGCGGCTCGCCGGTGCCTTCGACGATGAGGTCATCGCCCTCCACCGTCACCTTGGCGCCGCAGGCGGCCAGGCCCTGGGCCATGGCGGTCAGGCGGTCGGATTCCTTGACGCGCAGTTCCTCCAGCCCGTTCATGCGGGTGGTGCCGGAGGCGCAGGCGGCGGCCACCGCCAGGATGGGGTATTCGTCGATCATCGAGGCGGCGCGTTCGGCCGGCACGTCGATGCCGGTCAGGCCGGTGGAGCGCACCTCCAGGTCGGCCACCGGCTCGCCGCCTTCGATGCGCTCGTTCAGCAGGATGATGTCTGCGCCCATTTCCTTCAGCGTCTCGTAAAGGCCGAAGCGCAGCGGGTTGGTGCCGACGTTGCGCAGGATCAGGTGGCTGTTGCCGGTGATCAACGCCGCCACCACCGGGAAGGCGGCGGAGCTGGGGTCGCCCGGCACCACCACCGGCGCGGCGATCAGCTCCGGCTGGCCGACCACGGTGACGATGCGGCCGCCGGCGCCGTGCGGCTCCACCCGCAGGGTGGCGCCGAAGTGGCCGAGCATGCGTTCGGTGTGGTCGCGGGTCGCCACCGTCTCGATCACCGTCGTCTCGCCGGGGGCATTGAGGCCGGCCAGCAGCACGGCGCTCTTCACCTGGGCGCTGGCGACCGGGGTTTCATAGGTCACCGGCACCGCCTCGCCGGTGCCCTTGACGGCCAGCGGCAGGCGGCCGCCCTCGCGGCACCAGAAATCGGCGCCGAAGCGGCGCAGCGGCTCGGTCACCCGCTTCATGGGGCGGCGGCGCAAGCTGGCGTCGCCGGTCATCACGCTGGTCATCGGGTGGGTGGCGAGCAGGCCCATGAGCAGCCGCGCGCTGGTGCCCGAGTTGCCCATGTCGAGCACGTCGGCGGGCTCGGTCAGGCCGCCGATGCCGCGGCCCCAGACGCGCCACACCGCTTCGCCGGCGTGATCCTCGCGCACCACCTCGGCCCCCAGCTGGCGCATGGCGGCGGCGGTGGACAGCACGTCCTCGCCCTCCAGCAGGCCGCGCACCACCGTCTCGCCGACGGCCAGCGCGCCCAGCATGAGCGAGCGGTGGGAGATCGACTTGTCGCCCGGCACCCGCACCTCGCCCGTCAGGCCCGGTACGGCATCGGAACGCAGGGGGTGGGGCTGGCTGGGGGCGGTGCTCATGGCGGCATCTCTCACTGAGGCCCCGGCCGGCGGCCGGGGGAAACGGCAGAGGCTCGTGTTTACCACACCCGGGAAGGCTGCCAACAGGCCATTGCGCCGCCTGCGCGTCCGTGACAAACAGGAAGATGGGCAGGACCTGGGGCCGGGCCGCCGCCACCACCGCCATTTGGTCTTTGACAGGGCCGGGCGGACGTGGCAAATGGCCGCTTCACCAGGACTTACCCCCCAGTAGCAGAAGTGGGAGGACCACGCGTGGCGAAACCGGAATGGGGCATGAAGCGGACCTGCACGCATTGCGGCGCCCGTTTCTATGATCTGAACAAGTCGCCCATCATTTGCCCGAAATGCGGTGCCGAGAACGAAGCCGAAGTGCCGCTGAAGATCCGCCGCACCAAGGACCACAAGGTCGCCAAGCCGGTCAAGGCCGTGGTGCCCGACGAGGAAGTGGATGAGGACGCCCTTGACGTCGACGTCGATGACGACGGCGAGGACGTGATGGAAGACACCACCGACCTCGGCGAGGACGACGAGGACATGTCGGAGGTGATGGACCACGTGGAGTCCGAAGAGGACGACACCTGACCAGCCGCCGCGCCGGCCCCTGTCCGCCTTGTCGGAGGGGGCCGGCAGCCGGTTCTCGCAGGGGCGAATTTTTCCCCTTGCGGGCTGCCGGCGAAGCGACTATGGTCCGCGTCCTCAGCCGCCCAACCGGCTGGGAAACAACGATGGGGCTGTAGCTCAGTTGGGAGAGCGCTACAATGGCATTGTAGAGGTCAGGGGTTCGATTCCCCTCAGCTCCACCAAGTTTCAGAAACACCCGCTGTCGCGAGACGGCGGGTGTTTTGTTTTGGGTTGGCGATCGAACCCCTGTCCTTGGGTGGCACGCCTGCGGCGTGACGGTTCGATTCCCCTCAGCTCCACCACCCCTTTTAATAAAACTATTACAGGGGGCCGAAATGATGCGGTACCGCTCTTCGTGGTTCGCCGCATCGCCAAAGAAGAGACTTAACAGTTTTTTTCTTTACGGATAACAGTAGCGGTCGAATTTTTCTCGGATGGCGACGATCTTGTGGGGCCAGGTTCCTGCCCCGGAGGTCGTGAATGACTGTACAGGCATTGCAATGCGCCGCCTCAGGGTCGAGCCGGAGCAGGGCGCCAGGATCGGTGAATCGCTCCGACACCTTTCCAGATCTTGAGGCATCGGCGCGCGGCGCCAGCGCCCCTGGGTCACCACAGCATCGGTGACCGGCCTGGTCCTCCGTGGCGTGAAGGTGCCCCCCGCCTTGACGCCAGTGGCGGTGCATCTGCTGGCGTAAGCGCCTCGGGCGGCTGCGTGTGGTCGCCAGCAGTGCGCGCCTCGCGGCCATGCTGGGGATCTGCGAGCGTGGCATCTGGCGGGCATCGATCTAGCGCCCGTGGGGTCGCGGCTGGCCGACCTGCGGGAGGCCGTGGAGAGGGTGGCGGAAGAAGGCCGGGAGACCCCTCGCAACTCGGATGCTGAGCGTGACGACGCTGGTATCGATAACCGAACACCTGAGTCCGGGAGGGAGGACATTCTCGTCCGCCTGAAATACATTCGAAGTCCAGCCTGCGGCTTCTGTACAGCGCACCGAGGCTGGCGCTGGCGGCGAATTGGTAAGCCGCATGCTCCACGCCGCGCCGCGTCTCCAGTGGCTTCTCTCGCCCCCACGACCTGATCGACCTGCAACACCCACGACCACTAGGGCCGAGCGCATTAAGACATCGGTTTTGACGGTAGAGCGGCTGCACGCCGACTATACCCTGATCAGGGTGCTCGACCGTCCCGCCCGAAGGCGGCCGGCAAGCCGGGCGGTGTCAAGGAGAGCCGGATCTGTCTGCGAGGACCGGCGCTGGGCCGGCGCCGATCCCCGGCTGCCGTCCATTACTTCTCGCCCGACGGCAAGGGCGAGCGCCCGCAGTGTCACCTCGCCTGTTTCAGCGGCGCCCGCCCGGCTGATGCCTATGCCGGCTTCCGCAAGCTCTACGAGCCGAGGCAGCCGGCATGGTGCGCGTCCGTGGGGCCGCGTGCTGGGCCCACGGACGCCGCGACTTCCACGATGTCTGGAAGGGAACCGGCTCGCCGTTGGCCGAGAAGGCTCTCACTCCGGATCCCGGATTTTCGATGGGGGGGAGTTTCGGGAGCTACATTCGAGAATGTCCACGGAAGTATAAAGCCTGCAACAGCATTGCCTGCTGCAGCATCTCCGACGGAATGGAAGGGCGGCCAAGCCCGGAGTAAAGTATCGCGAACCTGCCCGTCAGTTCGTCGAGGGCGGGTTCAAACTCCAAGAAGCTAGAACTCGCCGAAATGCGGCTGTTCTTGGAATACGTCTATGTACGTCTGCTGTTGTGTAATTGATGTCGCTACTAACTTTGAAGACCGCGCCGAAGCGAAGAGTGGCCGAGCCTCGACTGGCAACGGCAATGAGATAAAGGCGGCCACAGATAAGGCGGCCACAGATATGGCGGCCACAGATATGGTCTGACAGACGCCTTCTTTCGGGTTTCCGCACATCGTTCATAGATGCCAAGATGGCGACGTGTCCTAGTAGAATCTCTTTGAAGATAGATTAATGCCTCAAAATATCGCGCACTTCATCCCGCTACGCCCGTGGCTGGATATGTCCGGTAGACCAACTGTGGAACTACCGGCCCGCCCTGCGGACGTCCTGCCCGACTCTCATCGCTCCGCCCCGCTCGACGGATGAAAAATCAGTGAGCCCTGTAGCGTGCCTCGCATGCCTGCTCGCCGCGGCGACGACGTTGCGGGGATCCGCAGCAGGTTGTACGGTTCCAGTCGTCACCGTCGCTTCTGGTGCGGAACAAACCGATGGGGAACGCGGGGGAGAGGGGGAACTTCGGCTTCCTGGACGGGCATGACGCCCGCCTGGCGCGCCTCGGCGTGCTCGCGGAGCGGGCGTTCGCAGACGACCCCAATACCTGCCTGCTGAAGCTGCGGCAGTACGGCGAGTACCTGGCGCAGCTCGCCTGCGCCCGTGTCGGCCTCGACAGCGACGGGCGCGAGAACCAGCTCGACCGTCTGCGACGCCTTGCCGATCGCGGCGTGCTCGCCCGCGACGCCGCCGACCTGTTCCACCACATCCGCAAGGCTGGCAACCAGGCCAGCCACGGCTTCGACGGTGATCACGGCACGGCGCTGGCCTGCCTGAAGCACGCCCGCATGCTGGGCGTCTGGTACGTCCGGAGCTTTGGCGGCCGGCGGGACTTCACAGCCGGTCCTTTCGTGCCGCCACCCGATCCGCGCACCGCCGCACGGGCGGTCGAGGCGGAACTGGCCCGTCTGAAGGCTGAACTCGACAAGACGCTCGGCGAGGCCGATCGCGCCCGGCGCCTCGCGGAGGAGGAAGCCGCGGCCCGCCTGACGGCCGAGGAGCGGGCCGCAGCCGCCGAACGCGAGCGAGTCCAGTGGAAGGCCCTCGCCGATATGGTGGAGGCCGACCGCGCCGCCGCCGAGGCTCGCCTCGCCGAGGTCCAGGCGGCCGCCCTGGCGGCATCGGCACAAGACATCCAGGCACTCGTGCAGGAGGCGGAGGGACAGGGCCAGGCCCTCGATCTAGACGAGCAGGCGACCCGCGCCCTCATCGACGACCACCTGCGCGATGCCGGCTGGCAGGCCGACACCGCCACCCTCACCCACGCCGCCAGCGCCCGCCCGCGCAAGGGTACCGCCATGGCGATCGCCGAATGGCCGACGGAAACAGGCGTCGCAGACTACGTCCTGTTCGTCGACACCACGCCGGTCGCCGTGGTGGAAGCGAAGCGCCACAACGCCAACGTCTCCCAGACCATCGACCAGGCGCAGCGTTATGCCGAGGGCTTCGTGATCGAGGCCGGCATGACGGCGCCCGAGGGCGGACCGTGGGGCGGCTACCGCATCCCCTTCGCCTTCTCGACCAACGGCCGGCCGTTCCTGCGGCAGATGGAGACGCTGTCAGGCATCTGGTTCCGCGACCTGCGGCGCGCAACGAACCTGCGGCGGCCGCTGGAGGGCTGGTACTCGCCGCAGGGTCTGCTCGCGCTGTTGCGCCAGGATGAAGATGCGGCGGAGGCCGACCTCGCGGCTCAGCCCTTCGACTACAACTTCGACCTGCGCGACTACCAGGAGCGCGCCATCCGGGCCGTGGAAGCGGCCCTCGTCGCAGGCCGGCGCGAGGTTCTGGTCGCCATGGCGACGGGCACCGGCAAGACCAGGACCTGCATCACGCTCGTCTACCGCCTGCTGAAGGCGCGGCGCTTCCGCCGCATCCTGTTCCTGGTCGACCGCACGGCGCTCGGCGAGCAGGCCGGCAACGCCTTCAAGGACACGCGGATGGAGCAGCAGCAGCCCTTCGCCGACATCTTCGAAGTGCGCGAGCTGGGCGACGCGGTGGTCGAGGCCGGCACCAAGGTCCACATCGCCACCGTACAGGCGCTGGTCAAGCGCATCCTCTTCCCCGAGGACGGCAGCACCCCGCCGCCGGTGGACCAGTACGACTGCGTCGTGGTGGACGAATGCCATCGCGGCTACCTGCTCGACCGCGACATGGGCGACGACGAGATCCGTTTCCGCGACCAGCGCGACTACATCTCCAAGTACCGCCGGGTGCTCGACCGCTTCGACGCCGTGCGCATCGGCCTGACGGCGACGCCCGCCCTGCACACAACGCAGATCTTCGGCCCGCCGGTCTTCACCTACGGCTTCCGCGAGGCCGTCGTCGATGGCTGGCTGGTGGACCACGAGCCGCCGGTCCGCTTCCACACCGACCTGTCCGACGAGGGCATTCGCTGGCGCAAGGGCGAGACGCTGGAGCTGTTTGACGCCCGCACCGGCTCCGTCGACACGGCGGAGGCGCCCGACGACCTCGGCTTCGAGGTGGAGGACTTCAACCGCCGCGTCATCACCGAACCGTTCAACCGGGTGATCTGCCAGCGCCTGGCGGCCGAGATCGATCCCGGCCACCCAGGCAAGACACTCGTCTTCTGCGCCACCGACCAGCACTGCGACATGGTGGTGGAGTTGCTGAAGGCGGCCTTCGCCGAGGCTTACGGCCCGGTGCGCGACGACCTGGTGCAGAAGATCACTGGCCGCGCCGACAAGCCGCTGGAGAAGATCCGCCACTACAAGAACGAGGATATGCCGAAGGTCGCCGTCACCGTCGACCTGCTGACGACGGGCATCGACGTGCCGAAGATCGTCAACCTCGTGTTCCTGCGCCGGGTCAACAGCCGCATCCTCTACGAACAGATGATCGGCCGCGCCACCCGCCTGTGCCCGGAGATCGGCAAGACGGCCTTCCGCGTGTTCGACGCCGTCGGCCTCTACGACGCCATGCAGGACCTGACGGAGATGCGCCCGGTCGCGGCCAACCCCAACGTCTCCTTCGGGCGGCTGACGGCAGACCTGCTGCGGCTCTATGGCATCGCCGCGCCGGAGCCGGACGAGCACGACGCCGAGACGCCGCCCGCACCGGCGCCGGCGCCCGTCACCGGATTGCAGGACGGCGACGGGCAGGCGCCCTTCGCCGGACCGCCAGTGGCGCCCGCCCAGGCCTCCGCCGAGGACGCGCAGCGGCGGGCGGAGGGCGGCCGCTACCTGCTCGACCAGATCCTGGCCCGCCTGCAACGCCGCGCCCGCCGCCTGACCGGCGAGCAGCGCGACATCTTCGGCACCGCCGCCGGCTGCCCGCCGGAAGAGCTGATCCGGCGGTTGAAGGACGGCACGCCGGACGCGGCCGCCCGATGGCTGGCGGCCCACGGCGACGTCGTTGCCCTGCTCGACGCCGGCGGCGGCGACGGCGGGCCGGTCCACATCCCCATAAGCCAGCACGCGGACTCCTTCCGCCGCACCAGCATCGGCTACGGCGCCGACCGCGAACGGCCCGAGGACTACCTGAAGCGCTTCCACGCCTTCCTGGAGACCAGCGGCAACAGCCTTCCGGCCCTTGTTGTGGTCACGCAGCGGCCCCGCGACCTGACGCGGGCGCAGTTGAAGGAAGTGGCGCTCGAACTCGCCAGGGCCGGCTTCCGCGAGGCCGACCTGCGGGCGGCGTGGCGCGAAGCCAGGAACGAGGACATCGCCGCCGGCATCATCGGCTTCATCCGTCAGGCCGCCCTCGGCGACCCGCTGGAACCATGGGACTTGCGCGTGGAACGTGCTACCGCGAAGATACTCGCCCGGCCTGACTGGACCGGGCCGCAGCGCGAGTGGCTGAAGCGCATCGGCAAGCAGATCAAGGAAAACCTGGTCGTGGACCGCGGCGCACTGGACGCCGACCCGTTCCGCGACAAGGGCGGCTTCCGTCACATCGACAAGGTGTTCGGCGGCCGACTGGCTGAAGTGCTGGCGGAGATAAACGAGGGGATCTGGGAGAGGACGGGGTGAGGGAGCAGGTTCAGGTTACCAGGGCGGTCCAGTTGGCGGTCGCCGGTAGGCGCGTGCGCCTTCAGAGAGAAAGCCATGAGGGCGGCGAGCGGGTTCTCATGGTCATCGGTGCCCAGGCGCTCGACCTGACGCTGGACGAGGCCGCCAATCTGGAAGAGGGCCTGAGCGCTCTGCTGGATGCGACGCCCGCCCGCGCGCGGCGACGGGACGACCTGCCGCCCAATGCCGGCGCGGCCTGGGACGAGGAGCAGGACACGCAACTGGCCCAGCGGTGGTACGCCGGCGACACCATCGGCGAGATCGCCCGGGACTTCGGCCGCACCGACGGCTCCATCTCTTCCCGGCTGGTGAGAATCGGCTTGGTGGAAAACCGGGAAGAAGCGCGGTCGCGTCGTAAGACCGAGCGCGAAGGAAGCGCCGATGCGTAAGCCCGGCTCCATCAAGGCGCTGGAAGATCTGGGGCGGGTGCGGCTCTCGAAGTCCTTCTTCATGCGCGACTTCCTCTACAGCGAGATCGCCAACTGGCACGGCATCCCGAACGTCCCCGACGACCCTGGCCTGGCGATCGCCGCCGGGCGGAAGCTGTGCGAGGAGTTGCTGGAGCCCCTACAGGACACCTTCGGCCGGATCGCCGTGCGCTCGGCCTACCGGAGCTGCGAGGTCAACGGCTTCGGCAATGCCAACAAGCTCAACTGCGCCAGCAACGAGGCCAACTACGCCGGCCACATCTGGGACCGATGCAACGCCGCCGGCTGCATGGGAGCGACGGCCTGCATCGTGATCCCCTGGTTCGCCGACCGCTATGAGGCGGGCACGCCGTGGCAAGCCATGGCATGGTGGATCCACGACCACCTGCCGTACTCGGAGCTGTGCTTCTTCCCGAAGCTGGCGGCCTTCAACATCACGTGGCACGAAACGCCAGCGCGGACGATTTACAGCTACGCCGAACCGAAGGGCTGGCTGACGAAGCCGGGCATGCCGAACCACGAGGGCATGCGGAGTGGTATAAGGGATTTCACTTTATGAGGAGCGAACAGTGAACAAGTTCTTGGGGACGTTGGAGGAGCTGAAGGCTGCAGTGGCTCTGACAGGCTTTGCTGGTGACTGGTCTAACCCGGCCGACAACCATTACCAGTACCGCGCGCATAACGGCGCCGTCCTTAACTGGTGGAACGCCAGAAAGAAGACGATTAACTTCCAAGGGCCGGAAAGCGAGAAACGCCAGCTTGAGGTCGCCCTGGAGGCCGCCCTCGGGGGCGCTCCGGCTGCCATCGCGGTCCCGCCCGCAGCCCAATCGGCCAGGGCCGCTCCAGCTAAGATCTTTGTGGTCCACGGCCATGATGACATCACACGGGAGCAGCTTGAACGCATCCTCCTTCTTCTCGGCCTTGAACCTTTCGTCCTCCAAAACACGTCCGGTCAGGGCCTGACAATCATCGAGTCTCTCGAGCGGCAGATCGGGAAGACGCCGGAGGCGGAGTTTGGCATCGTTCTGATGACCCCGGACGACGTCGGCTATGCCAAGCGAGAGGGTGAGGCGAATGCGAAGCCACGCCCGAGGCAGAATGTCGTCCTGGAGATGGGAATGCTGTTGTCGTCGTTGACGCGGGAGCGGGTCGCCATCTTGGTCAAAGGACACATCGAGCAGCCGTCGGACGCGCACGGCATCATCTACCTGCATTTCAATGATCACGTAAAAGAGGTCGTTCCTCGACTGGTTGATCGGCTGCGGCAGGCCGGCTTTAATATTGACCCCAGCCAGATCAGCCGCGCTGCGAGCTAATATGACCCCCACCCGAGACATCGTTGCCAAGCTCTGGTCGCTCTGCCATGTCCTGCGGGACGATGGCATCACCTATCATCAGTACGTCACCGAGCTGACCTGGCTGCTTTTCCTCAAGATGGCGGAGGAGCGGGGCGAGGACGTCGAGGCGCAGCTTCCCGCCGGCCACCGCTGGCGGGATCTGCGGGGGAAGGATGGCGTCGAGCAGCTCACCTTCTACAAGACCCTCCTCATCCACCTCGGCACGCACGGGTCGGCGCTGGTGCAGCAGATCTTCGCCAGTGCGCAGACGGCGCTGTCGCGGCCGAAGAACCTGAAGACGCTGGTGGAGGCCATCGACGGGCTGGACTGGTACTCGGCCAAGGAGGAGGGGCTCGGCGATCTCTACGAGGGGCTGCTGGAGAAGAACGCCGGCGAGAAGAAGTCCGGCGCCGGGCAATACTTCACGCCGCGTCCGCTCATCGACAGCATGGTGGCACTCATGGACCCGCGCCCCGGCGAGACCATCCAGGACCCGGCGGCGGGGACCGGCGGCTTCCTCATCGCCGCGCACCAGCACCTGTGCCGCGCCACCGACGACCTGTTCGATCTCACCCAGGCGGAGGCTTACTGGCAGAAGCATTCCGCCGTGACGGGCGTGGAACTGGTGCAGGATGCCCACCGCCTCGGCCTCATGAACCTCATGCTGCACGGGCTGGAGGGCACGCTGCTGCTCGGCGACACCCTGTCGGAGATGGGCGAGGGCCTGCCGAAGGCCGACCTCGTGCTGTCCAACCCGCCCTTCGGCACCAAGAAGGGCGGCGGCCTGCCGAGCCGCGGCGACTTCACCTATCCCACCTCCAACAAGCAGCTCGCCTTCCTGCAGCACATCTACCGCACCCTGAAGCCCGGCGGACGCGCCGCCGTGGTGCTGCCCGACAACGTGCTGTTCGAGGACAACACCGGCCGCGACATCCGCCGCGACCTCATGGAGAAGTGCGACCTGCACACCATCCTCCGCCTGCCGACGGGCATCTTCTATTCCCAGGGCGTGAAGACGAACGTGCTGTTCTTCACCCGCGGGCAGGAGGCGCACGGCAACACCCGCGTCACCTGGATCTACGACCTGCGCACCAACATGCCGCAGTTCGGCAAGACCCGCCCACTGACGCGCGCCCACTTCGCCGAATTCGAGGCTGCCTTCGGCACCGATCCGCAGGGGCGGGCGGCCCGCACCGACCAGGGCGAGACCGGCCGGTTCCGCCCCTTCACCCGCGACCAGATCGCCGCCCGCGCCGACAACCTGGACATCACCTGGCTGCGCGAGGAAGGCAGCGGCGCCGACGACCTGCCCGACCCGGAGATCCTCGCCGCCGAAATCATGGACACCCTGCGCACCGCCCTAGAGGAAATGGAAGCCCTGTCGGACCTGCTGGCCCTGGAGGGCGAGGGGGATGCAGTTGAGCCGGAGGCGGCGGAATGATTCCGGCGCATTGGGTTGACGCACCGCTTGGCGAGATCAGCACCAAGATCGGAAGTGGAGCCACGCCCAAGGGAGGTGCGGCGGCGTATTCGGAACAGGGCATCCCTCTGATCCGCTCGTTGAACATCCACTATGACGGCTTTCGGCACGATGGCATCGCTTTCCTCAACGATGAGCAGGCCGAAGCGCTGAGAAACGTCGTCGTAGAAGCGGGCGACGTGCTGCTCAATATCACCGGAGCGTCTATCGGCCGCGTCGCGACGGCGCCTCCCGAAGTTGCCGGCGCACGCGTGAACCAGCATGTGAGCATTATCCGGCCGTGCAGCGGCGTGTTGTCCGAATTCGTGCGCGCTTTTCTTGCCGCTCCCGCCATGCAGAGGTGGATCAACGACGAGAACTACGGCGTCACGAGACAAGCGCTCACAAAGGAGATGATCGAGAACATCTCGCTCCCCCTCCCACCCCTCGCCGAGCAGCGGCGGATCGTGGAGAAGATCGAGGCGCTGACGGCGCGGTCGCGGCGGGCGAAGGAGGCGCTGGCCGCCCTACCGGCACTGCTCGACCGCTACCGCCAATCCGTCCTCGCCGCCGCCTTCCGCGGCGACGTGACGGCCGACTGGCGGGCGGCTCACCCCAGCACCGATGCTTCCGCATTCCTGCGCGCGCTTTCCGAGACCCGAGCCGTAGCGGTCGCCGGACGGTCGCGGCCCAAACCCGCCGCGGCCATTCCCGCTGACCTCGATCTGCCCGAGCTTCCGCGCTCATGGGTTTGGGCGTCGCTCGACGAGGCTCTTTCGGGGATCGTCGCCGGCAAAAGCTTCCGATGCGACGAACGGCCGCCGGAGCAGGACGAGATCGGGCTCGTCAAGATCAGCGCCGTCACTTGGGGCGAGTTCGACGAGGCAGAGAGCAAGACCGTGCGGGGCGGCGAGGTCTTGGACGAGAAGATCCGGGTGAAGCGGGGCGATTTTCTCCTCAGTCGCGCCAATACGATTGAACTGGTCGGCGCCTGCGTCATCGTTCGCGAGGTTGAGAAGCGGCTTTACCTCAGCGACAAGGTGCTCCGGCTCGACTTCGTGGACGATCTCGTGAAGCGTTGGGCTCTTCAGTGGCTGCGGTCGCCTTTTGGCCGCTTCCAGTTGGAGCGGTCAAGCTCGGGCAATCAGATGTCCATGCGCAACATCGCCCAGGATCGCCTGCGGGAAGTCGCCATGCCGCTTCCGCCACGGGACGAAATGCTGAAGATCCTGGAACGCCTCGAACGCGCGCTTAATCAAGCGGAGGCGCAGAAGCGGACGGTAGAGGCGGCGGCCCCCCGCCTCGCCACCCTCGCCCAATCCATCCTCGCCAAGGCCTTCCGCGGCGAGCTGGTGCCGCAGGACCCGGCGGACGAGCCGGCGAGCGTGCTGCTTGGTCGCATCCGGGCGGAGCGGGCCGCGGCCGGCGCGGGCACGGCACGGCGCGGCCGGGGCTGGCGGAGCGGGTCGGCGTGAGGCCGCCGGCGCCGCCTCCGTCGCCGGGGCACCCCCCGGCACTGGCGGCAGCGGCTGTTGCGCGCTATTGCGACGCTGGAGGCCGGTGGGCGGGACCAAGTGACCTGCCTCCTGCCCATGTGGCGGCTCACGGAAGACGCCGCCGGGTCGCGCCGCTTCCTGCACCACCTTCTTAACTTGACGCAGGCGGAGGCG
The DNA here is from genome assembly GCF_039523075.1 of Caenispirillum bisanense. Lineage (NCBI taxonomy): Bacteria > Pseudomonadati > Pseudomonadota > Alphaproteobacteria > Rhodospirillales > Novispirillaceae > Caenispirillum > Caenispirillum bisanense. Next base: position 10,533 of record NZ_BAAAEP010000046.1, on the reverse strand, counting down.
GCCGCCGATCCGCAAGGCCACCCGCAGGCGCCGGCGCTTCTGGCGGAGGCGCTGGCTCTGTGGCCGGACCTGGAGCGTCCCATCCACCCCTCGGCGCGCCTCGCCGCCTACGACCTTGACGCGCGCATCGAGGCGCTGCAGCCGGGCAGAACCCGCATCGCCCAGCGCGCCATCCGCCGCCGCGGCTCCGACGGGCGCCTTCTGCTGGCGGAGAATTACTTGGCGGCCGTCTATTGCCTTGAGTGGCCGTGGGGCGGTCGACTGCGTTGCGGAGTTCTGCCCGGCGGTCCGAGCCGATGGTGGTTCTACCGCGCCTGTGCCCACTTCGTGGCGGCATGGGAGCGCCAACGCTTCATCCTCGACGACCGCGCCATCCCACGCCTGCGGACGATCCTGGAGTGGTGGGAGGCAAGGGACGCGGAAGCATCCTCCGGTTGAGGATCTTGCCATGAGCGCCGAAATATCGTCTTCTGCGACGCTTTTCGGCGGTACCGGGTCTCGGTGCTATGAGGGGGAAGAAGGCCATGATGCAGAAGATTACGGCGACGGAGAAGGAACTCCGTCGTGTGTTCAGCAATGACTATGTTTTCGAGATTCCGCCCTACCAGCGTCCCTACTCGTGGACCGAGGATCAGGCTTCGGAGCTCTTCGCGGATCTGACGGCCCACCTGGACGATTATCCCGATGCGGACCTCGGGCGGATGGACGAGGTGGCCCCCCACTTCCTGGGCAGCATCGTTCTCATCAAGGAGGAAGGGCGCACCAAAGCGGAGGTGGTCGACGGGCAGCAGCGCCTGACGACCCTGACCCTGCTGCTGTGCGTGCTGCGCGACATGGCAGGTCCGTCGGCGGGATCCTTCCTGCATGGCTATATCTGCGAAGTCGGCAATCCGATTGAAGGCAACAAGGATAGGTATCGTCTGACACTTCGCCCGCGCGATCGCGAGTTCTTCCAGAGCAACGTCCAGGTCCAGGGGGCGGTCGAGCGGCTGGTGCACGAAGGCGGCTTCAACAACGACGTTCAGGAGCGCCTGATCCAGAACGCTCGATTCTTCTGGAAAGCGGTGGTGGAGATGACACCGGACGAGCGGTTGCGCTTCTCGGCCTTCCTTATGCAGCGATGCTTCCTTGTGGTGGTTTCGGCGTCGGATCAGGAGTCTGCATATCGCATCTTCTCTGTGATGAACGACCGTGGCCTCAACCTGTCCGCCACTGACATCCTCAAGGCAGAGATCATCGGTGCGCTGCCGGACGCGCAGAAAGACGTCTACACGGCAACGTGGGAAGGAATCGAGGAGGAGCTGGGCAGCGACGAATTCGCCGAGCTGTTTTCCCACATTCGCATGATCTTCGTGAAGCAGAAGGCGCGCGCGGCCCTGACCAAGGAGTTCCGCGAGGGCGTGAAGGCGGTGGATAATCCCGCCCAGTTCATCGACAGCGTGCTGCAGCCATACGCGGACGCCTATGGCATCGTCGGTTGGTCTGCCTACGAAAGCAAGGCAGGCGCGGAGCCGGTGAATCGAACGCTGGAGCACCTCAACAGGCTGGAAAACTACGACTGGGTGCCGCCGGCACTCGTCTTCTTCCGCGATAACCGTCACTCGCCCGCTGAGCTTCTTAAGTTCTTCAAGGATTTGGAGCGCCTCGCCTACGGCATGTACGTGATGCGCGCCAACATCAACGTGCGTATCAACCGCTACGCCGAGGTCCTGAAGGCTCTCGAGACGGGTGCCGATCTCTATGCCGAGGGCAGTCCGCTGCAGTTGCGACCGGAAGAGCAGAAAGACATTGCGACGGCCCTCGACGGACCCATCTACCAGCAGATCCGCGTCCGGACGCCGCTTCTGCTGCGCCTGGACAGCGCGCTTGCCGACGCGGGCGTCAATTACGACCACAAGGTCATCTCGATCGAACATGTCCTGCCGCAATCGCCGGTGAACGGGTCCGTCTGGCATCAGTGGTTCCCTGATCCGGACGAACGCGACTACTGGACGCACCGTCTGGCGAACCTGGTCCTCCTTTCCCGCCAGAAGAACGGCCAGGCGCAGAACTACGACTTCGACCGCAAGAAGAAGGAATACTTCCAGCGCAAAGGCGTGAGCCCTTTCGCGTTGACGTCGCAGGTCCTGAACGAAGCCGAATGGACGCCGGAAGTCCTGGAAAAACGGCAACGGACTCTGATCAAGGCGCTTTGCAAGGAATGGCGGCTGTAGGGAGTCTCTCCTCCATGCCCAACACCTGGATGGTCCGCTCCGGCCGCGGCGGCACCCTGTTCTCCCGCTTCCGGCAGGAAAAGAGGGTTGCCATCGGCTGGCACGAGTTGGGCCCGCTTGACGGCCTCGACTCCCGCGAGGCCGTGGCTGAGAAAGTGCGGGCCGTCTGGGCGGAGTCCAACCAGTACGAGGTCGGCATGAACGCTGGCCAAGTTTACCGCTTCCGCTGCGAAATGGAGGTGGGCGACCGGATGGTTACCTACGATCCCGACGCTCGCACCTACTTGGTAGGCCGCATCACCGGCGGCTACGTCTACGATCCCACCTTCGACGAGCGGCATCCCAACTGTCGGGCGGTGGAGTGGGATGGTGAGGTGCCGCGCGATGCGCTTTCCATGGACGCGAAGAACTCGCTCGGCTCGGCGTCGACGCTTTTCCAGATCGCGCCTGCGGTATCCGAGCAGTTGCTCGCCGCGCTGGCCGGAAAAGCCGTCTCACCGCCGGCGGAGGCCGAGGAGGAGGCCGAGCAGGTCCTGTTCGATGACCTGGAAGTCAAGGCGGTGGAGTTCATCAAGGACCGCCTGACCCGCCTGTCGGCGCGCGACATGGAGCACTTCGTCGCCGGCCTCCTGCGCGGCATGGGCTACAAGAGCCGGGTGACGCCGGTCGGGCCCGATCGCGGCCTTGACGTACTGGCCTCTCCCGACGGTCTCGGCTTGCAGGACCCGCGCATCTTCGTCGAGGTGAGACACCGCAACGGCCGGATGGGAGCGCCGGAAATTCGCCGCTTCCTCGGCGGCCGGCGGCCCGGCGATCGTTGCCTGTTCGTCAGCACCGGCGGCTTCGCGCGAGAGGCCCACTACGAGGCGGAACGGGCGGCTGTGCCAATCACCCTGGTCGACCTCGACATGATGGTCGAACTGACGCTGGAGCATTACGACCGCCTTACGGTCGACACGCAACGCCTGCTGCCACTCAAGCGGCTGTGGTGGCCGGCGTAGGAAAGACGAAGCCCCCTGGACCGGGAGACGGTCCAGGGGCTTTGTCTTCCGGTCAGGCTTCCGCCATGGCGGCCCGCCAGGCGGCCTCAAGGCGGTCGCGCGCGGTCTGGCGCAGCTTCTGGAGACCGGCTTCTCGCGCCATGGCGGTGATCGCCTCTTCGTCCGTCAGGCCGGATGCCCTCATCTCACGCGCGAGCGCCACGAGTTCGGGCAACGCGATCTCGTCTACGCTGCGGGGATCGGTGATCCCGGGGCGGCGGAAAGTGGCGCACCACCCCATCTCGGCCCCGACCGGCCAGAAGAACAGGCCGACGTCCTCCATCGTGTGACGGTGGCGGCGGCCGGCGATCTCGCTGACGCGATCCCGGATGCGGCCGCCGGTGCGGACCCACCCGTGGGCACGGGCGATGCGGCGGGCCAGAATATCCTCCCGCACCGGGCCTTCCTCCGTGATCACGCGCGCCACCATGGCAAGCAGCGTGTCGTCATAGGTGGCTTCGAAGAAGACGTTGGCATCGGCTGCGGGAACGGCAGCGAGCGGATCAGCCTCCACGAAGTTCACTGTCGCAGTCGAGGCCGCGGGGGCGGGAGCCGCTGCGTTTCGGGCATAGGCAGGCTGGCGCTTGATCTCGGCTGCGACTCCGCAGACAGCCTGATTGTCCTGCGTTTCCGAGGTCAGGGGGGCATCACCCGGCACGCCCGTGTCGTCCGGCGTGTCCTGCCCCTCCACCACGGTCTCCGCCTCGGCAGCCGCGGCGCGAGCCTGTTCTTCTTCGGCCGCTCGCCGGGTTCGCACCTCCTCCAGCAGGGCCTGAAGGCGAACGTGGACCTTTTCGAGCGCCCCGCCCGCGTCGTGCCACCAGTCGGTCGACCAGATGCGCAGGATCTCCCAGCCCAGGCCGCGCAGCACCTGCTCGCGAAGCTTGTCGCGGTCGCGGGCGGTGGCGGAACGGTGATAGGTGGCACCGTCGCACTCGATGCCGGCAAGGTACTTCCCCGGCGCATCGGGATCGACCACCCCGAGATCGATGCGGAACGCCGAAACACCGACCTGCGGATGAACCTGCCACCCCTTGCGATTGAGGGCCTCTGCGACAGCCTCCTCAAAGGGGCTGTCAAAGTCCCCGATGGAGCCCATGACAGCTTCGGCGATGGCGCGCGGGCCGCGCTCTGCGAACTCGAGGAAGTGTTTGAGATGGCGCACACCGATGGCCGCGGTGCGCGACAGGTCGATCTGTTCCGGCCGCAGGCCGGAGAACACCCGCAATTCGTGCCGCGCCCGGGTGACGGCCACGTTTAGGCGGCGCTCGCCGCCGTCGCGGTTCATCGGGCCGAAGTTCATGGAGACGTGGCCCGTCTTGTCCGGCCCATAGGTGATGGAGAAGTACATGACGTCGCGCTCGTCGCCCTGCACGCTCTCCAGGTTCTTGACGAACACCGGTTCGAGGGCGTCTTCGGCGAAGAAGGGCTCGATGGACGGGTCCTTGCGGCGCTCCTCGTCGAGCAGGTCCTCGATCAGCCGCTGTTGCTCGCCGTTGAATGTGACGACGCCGATGGTCATGCCGGCGGCCTTGAACGCAGGATCCTTCAAGCGCCGGACGATGTCGGCGACCAGCGCTTTCGCCTCCGGTTTGTTGATGCGTGCTCCGCCCTTCTCGTAAACGCCGTCGGCGACGTGATGGAAGGAGACAGCGCGGTCCTCCGTCACCGGCGACGGGAAGGTCACCAGGCCGCCGCCGTAGTAGTTGTGGTTGGAGAACGCGATCAGGCTTTCGTGGCGGCTGCGGTAGTGCCACGAGAGGTTCATGGTGGGCAGGTTGGCACCGAGGCATTCATCGAGGATGCTCTCAAGATCACCCTCGACGTCGATGTCGTCGTCGTCCGCATCGGCTTCCGCGCGGTCGAAGAAGCTGGTGGGCGGCAGCTGCTTCGGGTCGCCGACCATGACCACCTGCCTGCCGCGGGCGATGGCGCCGACGGCGTCCCACACCGGGATCTGCGACGCCTCGTCGAAGACGACAACATCGAACATGGCGGTGCCTGCCGCCAGGTACTGGGCGATGGACAGCGGGCTCATGAGCAGGCAGGGCGCCAGCTTGGTCAGCGCCGTGGGCAGGCTGCTGACCAGCTCTCGCAGGGGCAGGTGACGCTTCTTCTTCTCCATCTCGCGCCGCAGCAGACCCCATTCGGACGATCGACTCACATCGTCCCGGTCAGGGAGTTCGGAGCACAGGCCGGCGCGGAGATACTCGCGCGTCAGGACAGTAAAACGGTCGTCGAGAAGGCGGAAGTCGGCGATACGCTTCTCGTGCTCGGCGGAGACGAAGCTGCGGAGCACGTCATCGGCGTCCACCACTGCATTGATCCACCAGCGGCAGTAAGCGACCTCGAAGACTTCTGCGACGGTTCCGCGCGCGAGCTGCCCTCGCTCCAGCGCCTCGACAAGGGGCGCGAGCCCGAGTGCCGCCGCGTCGCGCCGCACGGAACGCCAGGCGCACCATGCATGCAGCTTCGGCGCCAGCGGCAGGATGCCGCGGCATACCTCCACCAGATCCGCCGGCGTCGTGCAGTGCGCTGAGGATAGCTCATCGGCCGCTACACCGACCAAGCCGGCGAAGGAGTCGAACTTCTCTTGGTATCGTGCGGCGGCCTCGGCGTAGGCGCGTCCGGCGCCGACGATGGGGCCAGCGGGGTCCAGCAGCGCATTGCCCTCGCCGAGCAACCGCTCGATCGGTCCCCGCACGGCGGCGAGTTCATCGGCCGTCCGCGCGAGGGCGGCCATGGCGGAGGCCAAGTCCTGCTGGAAGGTCAGGGCGGCGTCGAGATCCTCACGCCGGGTCTTCAGACCGGCCCAGAGTCCGCCGGTCTGAGCCTGCAGCGGATCGAGTTCGGCGATCTCCGCCCGTAGCGCCCGTATCTGCAGCAGGACATCAAGGTCCGGCGCCACCGCCTCGGTGCGGCGCCCGCCTGCCGCCGCCGCCAGGGCCGATCGTACCGCCCGGCGGAGCGACCAGGCGCGCAGGAACCAGGCCTGATCGGCCTCCTGCCACTGTGCCTTCAGACCGTCGAGATCAGTCGACAGCGCCGCGTCAGGATAGGCAATCGACAGTCGATCCCGCGCTTCGTCGTGGCGCCGGATGAGGTCCAGACCCTGCGCCATCTGGTCGGCGAGGGAGCGGATATCGGGCCGCAGGACGAAGCGCCAGTCACGGCCGGACGCCTTGGGCAGTACCTTGGCGAGGCCTGCCAGGGCGTCCCGTGTGCGTCGGTCGAGCGGCAGGTCGGGCAGGCCGATTGCCTCGCGCAGTGCCCGCGCCGCCGTTTCCAGGTCCTGCGCGGCAGGCACGGCCTCGCCGGCCGCCGTCAGGAGCGCTTGTTGCCAACTCGGCGACCAGTCGCCGCGGGCGATGACCGACAACGGACTGTCGGCCACACCGCCGACTTCCGTCGCGTTGATGTCGAGGCGCTCGGCCAGATCCCGCAGCGCCTGCATGGCGGCTTCGTCGTGTGCGTCGAGCGACGGCCAGGACAGGGCCACTGACGGCATGTCGCGCCCGGCGATGACACGACCAAGCGCCTGATGTGGCGTCAGGCCATTGCGATACCGATGGTGCAACCGAGCGACGTAGCGGTTGAGATGGTCCCGCAGATCCTTCAGGCGTGCCGCTTCAGTGCGCCAAGCCGCGGTATCGACGGCGCCCTTCGCCTCCCACGCCTTGCGGAGCTGGTCGAGAATATCGAGCTTGCGTGCCTTGCTCGAATGCAACTCCAGGCAGAACTCGCCCAAACCCACATCGCGCAGGCGGCGGTAGACCACATCGAGCGCCGCAATCTTCTCAGATACGAACAGCACCGTTTTCTTTTCGGCGAGGCACTGCGCGATGATGTTGGCGATGGTCTGGCTCTTGCCGGTGCCCGGCGGGCCGACGAGGACGAAGTCCTTGCCTTTGGCCGCCGCAAGCACCGCGGAAAGCTGCGACGAGTCCGCCGGGAGCGGGCAGAACACCTGCTCCGGCCCGTGGTCCGCATCAATCCGTCGCGGGTCGGGGAAGGCAAGGTCGGAAGGATACGGGTCGCGCGGCGTGTCGATCAGGTGGCGGACAACGGGATTCTGCTTCAGCTGGTCGGTGCGGTCGACCAGATCCTTCCACATCAGGTACTTGGCAAAGGAGAACGTGGCAAGCACCACCTCCTCGGAAACCTCCCAGCCGCGGATATCCTTGACGGCTTCCGCCACCGAACGCCAGATGCCGTCGATATCCAGGCCGCTAGCGTCCTTCGGGAGGTCGCCCTCCGCGACCGGGATCGTCAGCTTGAAGTCCTGCCGAAGCATCTCCAGCAGGGTTGGGTTGAAGCGCGGTTCGTCGTCGTGCAGCGTCAGGCTGAAGCCCGACCGCACGCTCTTGCGGTTCAGAGTCACCGGGATGAGGATCAGGGGGGCCCGGTACCGCTTGTCGTCGCGCTCGTCCCGCGTCCACGACAGGAAGCCAAGCGCAAGGAAGAGCGTGTTGGCGCCGCCTTCCTGAAGCGTGGCGCGGGCGGTGCGGTAGAGATCGACCAGCCGGGTGTCCAACTCGTCCTGGCGCATGTCGACCAGGACCTCGGCACGCGACAGTGCATCGAGCGCATGACCCCGCCGGACGTCCTCAAGCGTGCGGCTCTCGTGGATGGCCCGGCTGCGCTGGTCCTGCCCGTCCATCAGGTCCGGGCGGGGCAGCAGGCGCACGGCCTTGCCATCGGCCAGCAGGTCTTCCAGGCGTCCGGGATCCGGCGCATCAAGCCGGATGGCGCGCTTGCCGACCTTGAAGTTGAGCAGTGCGTTCCGCAGCGACAGGTCCAGCAGCTTGCGCTGCCAGCGGTCGAGCCTTCCCTTCGGCGTCTGAGGCGCATCCTCCTGCGGCCGGGATATGTCGTCGGCCGGAAGATCCGGTGCATCCTCGAAGACGGGCACCAGATCTGCGACGGCCGGAGCCGCATCGGCGATCTTCGGGGCGGCATCACTCGCCAGCGGCCGCACGCGCTGCATGCGGGCGCGACGCAGGTCGACGGCCAACTCGAAGGCGTCTTCCTCGGCCTCCGAAACCTGACGCGCTCCCCGCTCCGATGCGATGCTGAAAGCCGGGCAGGGGCGCTGGGTGGTCAGCGTCGTCTCGAACAGAACCAGTTCCTTGAGGCGAACGCGCTTGCGGAGCGCCGTAACATCGTCGACGACCACCGTCGTGAACTGCTCGTCCTTCAGCCAGACGCCGGCGAAGGCGTGCCCCCGCGTGAAGACGATCAGCGGATTGAGGCCGGCCTGCTCGATGGCCGCACAGAGAAGAAGCGTCGTTTCAAGGCACGTGGCGAGGCCGCCGTCGGCGATCTGCGACGGGCTGCGGACCTTCTGGCCGGTCTGCTCGAAGCTCGCCGGCGGCAGGGCGTAGTCAAGACCCATGGACCCGAGCGCACTCCAGATCGCCGAGGTGATCTCCCAGGCGCGCTTCGCGTCGTGCGTGTAACCGTCGAGGGCGGCCGACTTGCCGTGGTCGCGCAGGATGTCCGCCGCCTTCTTGAGGATACGGTCGACCGCCGGATCGTTCGGCTGCACGAAAGCCGCCACAAGTTCGGGCATGTGGCCGACGCCGCCCCACTGGTTGCGCGCCAACAGTTCGACGGGATGGTCGAGGCGAGCCAGGACATCACCCCCTGCCGAGGCGGTGATCGTCACCCGGGCCGCCTGCGCCTCGGTCAACGTCGCCAGCAAGGCGCTGTCCAGTGCCGTGTCCAGATCCCGCAGATGATATGTCTGGCCGGCACCGACTTCCTGAAGCGACCAGGATCGGGGCTTCAGGAATGCCGGTTCGGACGTCAAGGTGAGCGTCACGTCGGCTATGGGTGTCTCGGCCGCATTCACCAGGGCCAGTTCCCGGAGAAACGGGACCGCGTTCTGATGAAAGGCCAGATTCAGCTTCGGCGCTAGCGAGACAGAAATCGCCAGCGCCGGACGCTGTTCGAGTTCCGCAACGACGGCATCACCTTCCATTACCCGCCTCCCCCAGGAATATCGTGAGGAGTCCACCTCTACCACAGAGCACTACGGTAGCAAATATTAGGGTGACGGTGCGAAGTGAAGCGATACCGTCTTAATGACGCTTTCCTGCAGGAGCGCTCAGTTCAAGCGGAGCAGCCAGATCTTAGCGCAGTCCAGCAGCCGGTCGGCGCATTTTAGGGTACTATGGCAATCACTTTTCGTTGGTCACGCGGATTCAAGCCACGCGCTCTCGCGGCGGCATGGATCTGCCGGCGACAATCGCAGGTAACCGGCATCGCCAGCGGCTCGACCTTCCGGGGTGCTGGTAGCGGCATTGGCGATGCCGACGCGAGCAGCATCCGCCGTTCCGGGAAGCGCCTGCGCAGGGCCGCCACGGTGGCGGCCAAGTGGCCGGCGGCCTGCACCACCGGCGCCTTGACTTCGCGGTGGAGGGCGAGCGCCGCCGGCAGGCTGTCGGCGACCACCAGCGGGCCGCTGTCCTTGCCGCCCAGCCAGCCGCCGAGGACGTGCATCAGGGTCTTGGGCGCGTCGGCCGGCAGGTCGTCGAGGTGCCAGCGTTCGCGGCCTGCGGTGTCGACGGCCAGCAGACCGGCGTGACGCAGGTCGGCGTCGCGCAGCGGCAGCAGGACGTCGCCGGCGTCGTCGATGCGGGCGCCGGCGGTGATCCGGCCGGCGGCGAGCCAGGGGTGGGTGCGATGTCGTCGCGGGTGGCGGGGCGAGCAGCGTCCCAGCGCAGGAGCACCTGGTCGTCCAGCGCTGCGGCGAACAGGCGGCGGAGGTCCTTGGCGTGCTCCGGCCGTGTGCGGTTTGCCACGTCCTCGGCGACCACCGTCACGCCCAGCTCGGCGGCGGGCTCGGCCGCTGCTACGGCGAGTGTCGGTGGCAGGGCGAGGACGATGCGGGTGTCGGGGTGCTTGTCCGTCAGGGCTTTGGCGATTGCGGGCCAGTCGGCCGCATCGGCGGCCATCACCACCGGCGCCGCCGTGGCGCGGTGGATGGCGGCGGCTTCGGCGTAGCCGGTGGCGATCACCACCGGCCCGCTGCCGAGGCGGTCGCGCGGGTCGATGACATGCACCAGCGGCTTGGGCACCTCGGCGCCGACGACGCGGCGGCCGACGCCGGCGGGGTCGATCAGCAGCACGTCCTCAATGCGGCCGGCGAGGGTGCGCAGGGGCACGGCGATGCCGCCGTCGGGCGTCGACCGGACGCCGAAGCCGGGCACGCCCTTCTCCTTCAGCCACGGGCTGGTGGTCGGTTTGGCCCAGTCGGTGGTGGCGTCCCAGGCGAC
>NZ_BAAAEP010000045.1:0-42787 GCF_039523075.1 Caenispirillum bisanense | reverse complement strand
CCTTCACCAGCCTCGCGCAGCTTACTGCCGACGCTGGGCAAGACATACAAGGGACAGGGAAAAAACACTTCGGCGCCTGAGGGACCAGAAAAAACAAACTCCCCGGGGAAACCCTGACCTACTTCGGGTTCCGACCCTGGCGGGCCAGCGGCTCGTTGGGCATCAGTTCGGCGTCCCAGGGGAACAGCAGCCAGACGCCTTCCTTGATCGGCACGGCGAAGGTGTGGGCCTCGTGCTGGCCGGCGGGCTTGGCGTAGACGGTGGCGAGGTGGCCCTTGGGCAGCAGGCGCTTGACCTCGCGGGCGGTGACGCCGCTGTCGACCAGGTCGTCGACGATCAGCCAGCCTTCGCCGTCGTTGTCCACCGCCGAGGGGGCCTTGATGACCTGCGGCTCGCCGGCCACGCGGTCGTCATAGGTGACGACGCCGATGCAGTCGATCAGCCGGATGTCCAGCTCGCGCGCCAGGATGGAGGCCGGGATGAGGCCGCCGCGGGTGATGGCGACGATGCCCTTGAACGGGCCGGCGCCCGATTCCATCAGCTTGTGGGCCAGGGCGCGGGTGTCGCGGTGGAACAGTTCCCAGGCGATGGGAATGTAGACGGCGGTGGTGTAGTCCTGGGCCATGCTCGGCAGTCCTGCACTGACAGACGGGGCGGCGGGGGGTGAAAGGCGGTTGATTTATACGAACGCGCACCGGAGGGCAAGGCGGCCTTGCAGCGGTCGCGGCTCCGGCGTCCGCCAGCCGATGCCGTCGGGCCGCCCCGCCACGGCCGCAGGGCCGCCTGTACGGATAAACGCTTTACCCTTTCGTCTTCTTTTTCAACAATGTCGCCGAAGAGTCAGGACGAGGCGGCATGCTCCACACCTCTTATGCACGACGCGGCATGGTCACGGCCCCCCACGCGCTGGCGGCGCAGGCGGGGGCGGCAGTGCTGCGCGAGGGCGGCAACGCGGTGGAGGCGATGATCGCCGCCGCCGCCACCTGCGCCGTCGTCTATCCCCACATGAACGGCCTCGGCGGCGATGGCTTCTGGCTGATCTCGGAACCCGGCCGGCCGGTGGTGTCCATCGACGGCAGCGGCGCCGCCGGCCGCAAGGCGACGCCGGAAACCTACCGCGCCCACGGCCTCAACGCCGTGCCGGCGGTGGGGCCGCTGGCCTGCGCCACGGTGGCCGGCACCATTTCCGGCTGGCAGTCGGCGCTGGAACTGTCGCAGCGCTGGGACGGCCGCCTCGGCCTCGCCCGGCTGCTGGCCGATGCGGTGTGGTACGCGCGCGACGGCGTGCCGCTGACCGCCGCCGAGGCGCTGGCCATGCAGCCCCGGCGCGAGGTGCTGGCTCGCCAGCCCGGCTTCGCCGCCCTGTGCCTGGGCGAGGATGGCGCGGTGCCGCCGCTCGGCAGCCCGCGCCGTAACCCGGCACTGGCGGAAACGCTCGAGTCGCTGGTGCGCGACGGGCTCGACGATTTCTATCGCGGCGCGGTCGGGCGCCGCATCGCCGCCGATCTGGCGGCGGTGGGGGCGCCGCTGACGGGCGACGACCTCGCCCGCCAGCGCAGCGTGCGGCGGCGGCCGCTGTCGGTCGGGCTGGACGGCGCCACCGTCTACAACACCCCGCCGCCGACCCAGGGCCTGGCGTCGCTGATGATCCTCGGCCTGTACGAGCGCCTGCGGGTGGCGCCGGAGCAGGCGGAGGGCTTCGCCCACATCCACGGGCTGATCGAGGCCACCAAGCTGGCCTTCCGGGTGCGCAACACCCACATCGCCGACCCCGGCGCCATGCAGATCCACGCCACCACCTTCCTGTCCGACCACCTGCTGGACCGGCTGGCGGCGGAGGTGAGCCCGAAGCGCGCCCTGCCGTGGCCACTGCCGGCCATGAGCGGCGATACGGTGTGGCTCGGCTGCATCGATGCCGAGGGCCGCGCCGTCAGCTTCATCCAGAGCCTCTACCACGCCTATGGCTCCGGCGTGGTGCTGCCGGAAACCGGGTTGCTGTGGCACAACCGCGCCATCGCCTTCGACTTCGACCCCGAAAGCCCGCGCTTCCTCGCCCCCGGCCGCAAGCCCTTCCACACCCTGTCGCCGGCGCTGGCGCGGTTCCGCGACGGCCGGGTGATGGTCTACGGCAGCATGGGCGGCGACGGCCAGCCGCAGACCCAGGCGGCGGTGTTCACCCGCCATGCCCTCTACGGCCAGGGCCTGCAGGCGGCGGTGACGGCGCCGCGCTGGGCGCTCGGCCGCTCCTACGAGGGCGAAAGCCGCGACGTGACGGTGGAAAGCCGCCTCGACCCCGCCGTGGTGGCGGCGCTGGAGGAGGCCGGGCACACGGTGCGGCGGGTGGAGGCCTTCGACGACCTGATGGGCCATGCCGGAGCCCTGGTGCTGCGCCCCGACGGGGTGATCGAGGGCGCTGCCGACCCGCGCGGCGACGGCGCCGTCGCCGGCTGGTGAGCGGCGGCGGCGGTGCGGTGGTTGTGAGGCAGGCAACTGCGCAACACCGATCAAGCGGCCGGCGCTAGCCTGACCGGGCATCGGAGGAGACACCATGCCACGCGCCGCCACCGCCCTTGACTACAGCCGCCGCATCCAGCGGGTGATCGCCCACATCGGCGCCCACCTGGACGGCGACCTGAGCCTGGAGCGGCTGGCGGCGGTGGCCTGCCTGTCGCCCTACCACTTCCATCGCGTCTACCGCGCCCTCACCGGCGAGACGGTGGCCGACACGGTGCGCCGCCTGCGGCTCGCCCGGGCCGCCGACTCGCTGCTGCGCCGCCGGCTGACGCTGGAACAGGTGGCGCGGCAGGCCGGCTATGGCGGCGTCGTCGCCTTTACCCGCGCCTTCGGCGCCGCCTACGGCATGCCGCCGGCCGCCTATCGGGCCGCCGGACGGCTGGTGCCGCCTCCGCTGCCGTCCCAACCGACTCCGCTGGAGGATACGACCATGCCTGACGTCACCATTCGCGACTGTGCCCCGATGACCCTCGCCGCCATGCGCCACACCGGCCCCTACATGGGCATCGGCGCGGTGTTCGACCGCCTGGGGGCCTGGGCCGGGCCGCGCGGCCTGATCGGGCCGCAGACCCTGGGGGTCGGGGTCTACTTCGACGATCCCGCCAGCGTGCCGGAGTCGCAGCTGCGCTCCGCCGCCGGCATCACCGTGGCGGCGCCGGTGGACGACCCGGCGGTGGAAACCCTGACCCTGCCCGGCGGCCCCTGTGCGGTGCTGCGCCACCTCGGCCCCTATGCCGAGCTGGAACGCTCCTACCAGTGGCTGTACCGGGAATGGCTGCCGACCAGCGGCCGCGAGCCGGCCGACCAGCCGTGCTGGGAGGTCTACGTCAACGACCCGCGCACCACCCCGCCGGCGGAGCTGGTGACCGAGATCCACCTGCCGCTGAAACCGTAACCGCACCGGCCGGGACCGCCGGAGGCGGTGCTTCAGGCGGTGGCGCCGAAGGCCGGGTGGAAGGTCACCCGGCCGCTCGGCACCGCCGCCCCGAAGGGCAGCACCAATGCCCTGGCGCTGGCAGTCCGGCCGCACCGACACCGTACCAGCCGACCGCGCCGGCGCTGGCGGGAGACGGGAAGCCCCAGGCGCCGCTGCCACTCCCGGCGGCAATGCGCGCCCTGGCTGCCGGGTCAACGAACGATGTCGCCGCTACCGCAAAGAGGTGGATGCGACTGGTTCGGAGTTTTCCCGTTGTCCGTCGGTCCGACACCCCTCACCCGGTCCGGCGGTGGGGCTGTAGGCCTGGGCGGGGCGGCAGGATGGCCGCCTGCAGGCGGTGGCCGGCGTCGGAGTCCAGGCGCAGGCCCGGGGTCACCGGGCGGTCCTCCACCACGCGGCCGGCATCCAGCACGGCGATGCGGTCGCACAGGCGGGGGATCAGGCGCAGGTCGTGGGTGATGAGGACGAAGGCCGTGCCCAGCCGCTGCCGCAGCCCGGCCAGCAGGTCGAGGACCTGGATCTGCAACACCAGGTCCAGGTTCGACACCGCCTCGTCCAGGATGATCAGGTCAGGCCCCGGCGCCAGGGCACGGGCGATACACACCCGTTGCACCTGCCCGCCGCTCATCTGGCCCGGCAGCTTGTCGGCATCGGCGGGCGACAGGCCGACCAGCGTCAGCAGCTCCGCCACCCGGTCGGCGCGCTGGCGCTCGCCGAGGTCGGTGAGGTGGCGCAGCGGCTCGGCGATGGTGCGGCCGATGCGGTGGCGCGGGTTCACCGCCCCCAGCGAGTCCTGGAACACCACCTGCACCGCCCGGCGGTAGGCCAGATGCTCCGCCCCGCGCAGGGCGTCGAGGGGGCGGCCGTTGAACAGGACGGTGCCGCTGCTCGGCCGCTCCAGGCCCAGCAGCAGGCGGGCGAGGGTGCTCTTGCCGGAGCCGCTGGCTCCCACCAGGGCGAGGCTCTCCCCCGCCGCCACGCCAAGGTCGATGCCGCTCAGCACCGTCCGGGCGGGGCCGCTGCCGAAAAAGCCGCCGCTGCGGTAGGTCTTGCCGACGGCCTGCGCCTGCAGCAGGGTCATGGCGCATCCTCCGGCGCGAGGTCGGGGTAAAGGGCGAGGTGCGCCGCCACCAGGGCGCGGGTGGGGGCGGCGGCGGGAGCGTCGAACACCTGCGCCACCGGGCCGTGTTCCACCATGCGGCCGTGGTCGAGCACGGTGACGGTGTCGGCCAGCCGCGCCACCACGCCCATGTCGTGGGTGACTAGCAGCACGCCGAGGCCGCGATCCGCCACCAGCTGCTCGATCAGCGCCAGCACCTGGGCCTGCAGCACCAGGTCGAGGTCGGTGGTGGGCTCGTCGGCCAGCAGGAACGGCGCCTCGCTCAGCAGGGCGAGGGCCAGCATCATGCGCTGGAGCATGCCGCCGCTCATCTGGAAGGGGTGCAGGCGCAGCACCCGGCGCGGATCGTCCAGCCCCACCTCGGCCATGGCGGCCAGGGCGCGGCGCTCCGCCTCGGCGCCGGTGATGCCGCGGGCGGCCAGCGTCTCGCGCGCGTGGGCGGCCATGGTCAGCGCCGGGTTGAAGGCGCTGCGCGGCGCCTGCATGACGGTGGCGGTCACCCGCCCGCGCAGGGCGGCGGGGGCGGTGTCGCGGCCGTCGACCGTCACGCGGCCGCCGGTCTGCGTCACCCCCGGCGGCGTCAGGCCTTGCAGGGCGAGGCAGGTGAGCGACTTGCCGGAGCCGCTGGCGCCCACCAGGGCGGTCACCTGCCCGCGCCGCAGGTCGAGGCCGAGGCCGTCCACCAGGGTGAGGGGGCGGCCGTGGCGGCGGGTGACCAGGGTCAGGCCGTCGAGGCGGAGATGGCTGGCGGCGGTGGTCATGCGTCGCCCTCCGCCTGCAGAGTGGGGTCGAGGGCGTCGCGCAGGGCATCGCCCAGAAGGTTGAAGGCGGCGACGGTCACCAGAATGGCAAGGCCGGGCCACACCAGCAGCAGCGGGTTGGTCCAGATGAAGTCGCGGGCGTCGCCGATCATCACCCCCCATTCCGCCGTCGGCGGCGTGACGCCGAGGCCGAGGAAGGACAGGCCGGCGACGTGCAGGATCATGTGGCCGATGTCGAGCGTCAGCAGCACCACCAGCTGGGCGAACACGCCGGGCAGGATGTGTTCGGCGAACACCCGCAGGCGCGAGGCGCCGGCCACCCGCGCCGCCAGCACGTACTCGCGCTCCTTCAGGGTCAGCACCAGCCCGCGCACCAGACGGGCATACCAGGCCCAGTGCGACAGGGCGATGGCCAGCACCACGTTGACCAGCCCGGTGCCGAGCACGCCGACCATGAACATGGCGAGCACGAAGGTCGGGATGGTCAGGAACATGTCGCAGCCGCGCATGATCACCGCATCCACCCGCCCGCCAATGAGGCCGGACAGCCCGCCGATGCCGATGCCCAGCACCACGATCAGCGTCAGGATCACCGCCACCGCCCCCAGCGAGACGGTGGCGCCGTGCATGAGGCGCGACAGGATGTCCCGCCCCAGGTGGTCGGTGCCCAGCCAGTGCGCCGCGCTCGGCCCCTGCAGGCGCTCGGTCAGGGCGATGGCGGCCGGGTCGTGGGGGGCGATCAGCGGCGCCAGCAGGGCGACCAGGACCAGCAGCACCGCCAGCCCGGCCCCGATGCGCGCCGGCCACGGCCAGCGGCGGCGGCGGCCGGGGGCGGCGACGGCGGCGGCCGGGGCGGGCTCGGCGTCGGTGGCGGCAGTCATGACGGGGCCTCCCCCTTCAGGCGGATGCGCGGATCAAGCCAGGCATAGAGGATGTCGACCACCAAGTTGCACAGTACGAAGATCAGCGTCATCAGCAGGGTGAAGCACTGGATGACCGGGTAATCGCGGTTGTAGATGGCGGAGACGGCATAACGCCCCACCCCCGGCCAGCCGAAGATGTTCTCGATCACCAGGGTGCCGCCGATCAGTTCGCCGATGTGCATGCCGACGGCGGTGACGATGGGCAGCAGGGCATTGCGCAGCACATGGCCGCCCACCACCCGCCGCTCGCTCAGGCCGCGCAGGCGGGCGTAGAGCACATGGCGCTGGCCAGCGGTTTCCAGCATGCTGGCGCGCAGCATGCGGGCGTTGATCGACAGCGACATGAAGGCGGCGGCGAAGGCCGGCATCAGCAGGCTGGTGGCGCCGTCGCGGCCCATGGGCGGCAGCCAGCCGAGCCAGACCGAGAACAGCAGCACCAGCAGGAAGCCGAGCCAGAAGTTCGGCACCGACACGCCCAGGAAGGCGATGCCGCGCACGATCTGGTCGGGCAGGCGGTCGCGGTGGCGGGCCGCCCAGATGCCGAGCGGAACGCTCACCACCAGCGTCACCGCCAGCGCCGCCGCGCCCAGTTGCAGGGTGGCCGGCAGGTAGTACAGCAGCTCGTCCAGCACCGGCCGGCGGTTCACGAAGGACTGGCCGAAATCCAGGTGCAGGGCATTCCACAGCCAGGTGAGGAACTGTTCCGGCAGCGGCCGGTCGAGCCCCAGCATCACCCGCGCCGCCGCCACCGCCTCGTCGGTGGGCGGGATCTGCGACAGGCGCAGGTAGTCCACCGCCGGATCGCCGCGCCCGAGGCGCAGCAGCAGGAATACCACCAGCGACACGCCGAGCAGGATGAACGGCAGCGCCAGCAGGCGGCCAAGGATGTAGCGCAGCATGGCGGCCGGTCCTCAGCGCGCCGCCGGGCGGATGGTGTGCAGCGGGATCTCGTTCCTGGTGGCGCCGAAGGTGACGTTTTCGATGGTCGGCCGGGCGACGGCGACGCTGGTCAGGTAGGAAATGGGCAGGTACACCGCCTGCTGGTGCAGGGTGGTCAGGATGTCGGTGTAGAGCGCCTGCCGCTCCGCCTCGTCCACCGACACCAGCACGGCGCTGATCCTGGCGTCCAGGTCGGCCTTCATGGGCAGGCCGGACTGGGCCTGATAGTCGGCGTGCGACGGCATCCGCATGGAGGCGACGAAGGAGTGCGGCTCGTAGGGGGCGCCCCAGGTGGCGTTGAAGATCATGCCGAAGGAACCGTCCTTCTGGCGGGCCTGGAAGGCGCTCTTTTCCTCGCCCACCAGGGCGGCGTCGATGCCGACGACGCGCAGCTGGGCCTGGATGATCTCGGCGATGGCCTTTTCCTGCGGCTCGTTGCCGACGAAGCACAGCTCCAGCCGCAGCGGCAGGCCGTTCTTCTCGCGGATGGCGCCGGGCTTGGGGGCGATCCATCCGGCCGCCTCCAGCAGCGCCGCCGCCCGCGCCGGGTCGAAGGCATGGGGCGGCAGGCCGATGTCGGCATAGGGCACGTTCGGCGCGAACAGGGTTTCGGCCACCGGCTCCAGGTCGTGCAGCACGCTGGCGACGATGGCGCGCTTGTCGACGGCATGGCTGATGGCCTGGCGCACCGCCAGGTCGTCGGTGGGCGCCCGGCCGGAGTTGATGGCCAGCGCCCGCGTCGCCTGCGGGGCGGAGATGCCGGTCCACAGGTCGCCGCGGGCCTGCAGGCGGGCGAAGGTATTGGCGCTGATCTGGCTGTCACCGCCGTAGATCAGGTCGATGCCGCCGGTTTCGAAGGCGACGGCGCGGGCGTTGGTGTCGGGGATCACCTTCACCAGCAGCCTGTCGAAGGCCGGGGCCTCGCCCCAGTAGCGGTCGTTGCGGGCGTAGAGGTCGAACTCGCCAAGGCGCGCCTCCACCAGCCGCCACGGCCCGGTGCCGATGGGAGCGACGATGCCCTCGGCGGTGGAGCCGCCGGCGGGAATGGCGGCGGGCGACAGAAACCGGAACGGCCGCACCAGGGCGAGGTCGTAGAGGGTCGGGTAGTAGGCGCCCTTCAGGGTCAGGCGGAACGTACGCGGGTCGATCACCTCGGTGCGCTCGATCTGCGCCGCCAGTTCAAGCCAGCGGTGCCGCTCCAGGTTCGCCAGCACGGCGTCGAAATTGGCCTTCACGGCGGCGGCATCGAAGGGCACGCCGTCGGAGAAGGTCACCCCCTCGCGCAGGGTGAAGGTGTAGACGCGGCCGTCGGGCGAAACCTCCCACGCCGTCGCCAGCCACGGCTCCAGGGTGCCGTCGGCGCGGTACTTGAGCAGCGGCTCGTAGACCAGCGACTGCGCCGTCATCTCGTTGGGGGAATAGAGGTGCGGGTTGAGCGCCCCGCCGTTGCGCGGCCAGGAATAGGTCAGGGTGGTCTCGGCCGCCGCCGCCGCCGCCGCCGTCGCGACCGGCAGGACGGCCGCGCCGAAGGCAAGGGCGCCCAGCATCAGCCCGCCGCTCAGCACCGCGGCCGGAGTCATCCGTGACTGCATCTCAAGTCCCCTCCGTGGCATAGTGACCGCCGCCCCACCGCGCCGGCCCCCCTTCGAGCCTGATTAGCGCGGCTTGAGTATGATGTCCAACGCAAAACGTCATACTCGCGGAGCGGGGCGGATCGGCACACCACGGCGGCAGGGGCGACATGCAGCGCATCACCATCACTCTCGACGACGATCTGCTGGCGGAGATTGACCGGCTGGCGGCCGATCGCGGCTACAGCGGTCGGTCGGAGGCGGTGCGCGACCTGGTGCGCAGCGGCCTGAAGGAAGCCCGCAGCAGCGCCGGCGGCGGCCCCTGCGTGGCGGCGCTGGTCTATGTCTACGACCACGCGGCGCGCGAACTGGCCAAGCGCCTGACCCGCACCTTCCACCATCACCACCATGTGTCGCTGGCGTCGCTGCATGTGCATCTGGACGAATCCAGCTGCATGGAGATTTCCGTGCTGCGCGGCGATGCCGACGAGATCCGCGGGCTGGCCGATCAGGTGATCGCCGAACGCGGCGTGCGCCACGGCCAGGTGGTGACGGTGGGGGTGGACGGCGACGGGCCCGGGGCCGGCGAGGGCGACGGCTCCCACCATGGCCATTCCCACGACCACGACGAGCCCGCGGGCGACCAGGATCGGCCGGCTACGGACGCACGAACTCGATGAAGCGGGCCATGGCCGGCGACGGCGGCAGGTTCAGGTCCTCCGCCGTCACCTGATTGACGATCAGCGCCGGCTGCGGCGGGGCGACGATGGGGATGGTCGCCGGGTCGGCCCCTTCCAGCACCCGATGGGCCAGCCGCGCGGTCAGGCGGCCGACGTCGTGGTAGCGGTAGACCAGCCCGAGCAGGGCATGGCCGCTGCGCACCGGCGCCTCGCCGGCCGCCAGCACCGGCATGCGCTGGCTGAGCGCCGCGGCTGTCAGGGCGTGGCGGTTGACGTTCAGGAAGGTATCGGCCGGCTGGTAGACGAGATCGGCGCCGGACGAGGCCAGGTCCGCCATCAGCCGCGGGATGGCGCTGGCATAGGGCGCCCCTGACTCGTCCAGCGGCAGCGGCAAGGCGGTCAGCTGCAGGCCGCGGCGGGCGGTTTCGGCCCGCAGCTGGTCGATGTTGATGACCGCATTGGGCTCCGCCGGGTTGTAGAGGGTGCCGACATGGGTGATGCCGTCGGTGCTGTCCCACGGCGTGGTGCGGCGGCTGCCGACGTAGGCCGTGGCGGTATCCAGCTGCTCGCGCACGTCGGAAAGGTACAGGCTGCCGGTCAGCGGCCGCCCCGGCGCCCGCACGTCGCGCACCAGCCCCGACGCCACCGGCTGCGACACCACCATGAAGATGCCCGGCACCCCCACCACATGCACCGCCGGGTCCACCGCATCGGCCTGCCCGAACACCGCCTGGGCGGTGCGGGTGCCCCAGGTCACCACCAGATCCGGCGGCGAGGCGCGGATGCCGGCGACGATCTCCGCCAGCCGGTCCATGGACTGGCCGGCGTCGTGCTGGCGGATGTCGACCGGGATGTTGCGGTTGGCGAACCAGTCGATGAAGCCGCGGCAGGCATCCTCGCAGCCGCGAAACAGCACCAGGTCGATGGTGTGGCGCGGCCGGCTGCTCTCCACCGGCTGGGCCGGGGCGGCCGTGGGCAGCAGCGGCAGCAGCAGCGCCAGAAGCGCGAGCAGCGGCATGACCCTGCGACAATGACAGCGGCGGCCGGACACGGTTGCCTGATCCCCAGGTGACGCGAAAGACGCGAGAGACACTGCAGTTTTATGGTATTTCTGCTGGCAGCGAAATGCCCATTGGGAATTGGTGCTCATGGACAGCGATCCGCGGCCGCCGATGCCGCCGCCCGACGCCGCCGCCCATGGCCGCCGCCGCCGGCTGCTGCTGCGGTGGCCGGCCACGGCGGCGGGGGCGGCCATCGTCAGCGCCCTGCTGGTGGTGACGGGCCTGTTCCTGATCGACGACCACCGCAAGCACCTGGGGCTGATGCTCGGCCGTGCCGACACCGCCATGGAACGGGCCTACAGCGACATCCTGACGCCGCTGCAATCCATCAACACCTTCTTCGCCGCCGCCGTCATGGTGGCGGCGCGGGACGGTCCGGGCGACAGCCTGTCGTGGGTGACGCCGGGCACGCTCGATACCCTGCGGGTCGGCCATGTGGCGGTGACCGACCACCACGGCGCCATCCTGGCCGCCGCCGGCCTGCCGATGACGGCGGTGGAGCGCATTCCGGTCCCGGCCGCCGCCGGCATGACCCGTCTGCACGTTTCCGCCGTTCTGGCCGGGCCGCTGCCGTGGCTGCGGCGCATTGATCTGGTGCGCGGCATCGTCATCGAGGACGGCCAGCCGCTCTACCTGTTCGCCAGCATCGACCCGACCCTGTTCAGCGACGGCCTGCAGGCGGCCGTGCTGCCCCATTCCACCTTCATCCTGCGCAACCAGGAGGGCGAGGCGCTGATGGTGGTCGCCGACGCCGGCGCCACCGTCGGCGAGGCGGCCCAGGTGGCGGAGGCGGCGGTGACCGGGCGCCCCGGCCAGCGGCAGGTGGAGATCAGCGACGCCCGCCACGGCCTGCAGCTGGTGCAGGTGATCGACGTCAAGGCCATCACCGCGGCCTGGCTGCGCGACCGCCTGGTGGTGGCGGCGGCGGCGCTGCTGGCCGGCGGGCTGATCCTGTGGGGTGGCCGGCGCATCGACCGTCAGGCCGCCGATGCTCTGTTCCGCGGCATCACCGATGCGGTGCCCAACGGTCTGGTGGAGGTCGACGGCGGCGGCCGCATCCTCTACGCCAACCCGGCGCTGCGGCGCTTCCGGGCCGGTGACGGGCCGCTGCCCGACCTGCGCGGCGCCGCCCTCGACGGACTGTTCGCCGCCGAACACCGCGATCTGGTGCGGCAGATGGTGCGCGGCCGCGTCGCCCAGCCGGTGACGGTGCGCCTGCAGCAGCTGGACGGCGGCTGGCTGGAGATGGACGTCGGCGGCGCCGACCTGCCGCCGGCGGCGGTCGGGCTCGGGGCCGACGGCGGTGGCCGCATCTTCAGCCTCACCGACGTCACCGCGCGCGAGGGCGCCCTGCGCGCCCGCGCCGCCGCCCTGGATGCGGCGCGCGAGGCCAGCGCCGCCAAGAGCCGCCTGATGGCCGCCGCCAGCCACGACCTGCGCCAGCCGGTGCAGGTGGTGACCCTGATGGCCGACCGGCTCGCCAAGCGCGACCTGCCGCCGGCGACGGTGAAGGAGGTGGCGCTGGACATCCGCCAGGCGGCGCGGGTGATGACCGACTTCATCTCCGCCATCATGGACTACAGCCGCCTCACCGCCGGCATCATGGAGGTGCACCGCCGCGACGTCGATCTGGTGCCGATGCTGCACGAGGCGACCGCCAGCGCCCGCGCCGGCTGCGAGAAGCCGCTCGACTTCGCCCTGCGCACCCCGGCGGCGCTGGTGGCGGAAACCGATCCGCTGCTGTTCCGCCGCATCGTGCAGAACCTGCTGTCCAACGCCGTCAAGTACACCGCTGCCGGCACCATCACCGTCAGCGCCGAGGCCGGGCCCGACGGCCGCCCGCTGGTACGGGTGAGCGACACCGGCATCGGCATCGCCTCCGACCTGCAGGGGCGGGTGTTCGACGAGTTCTTCCAGGTGGACAATCCGGCCCGCGACTTCTCCCGCGGCTTCGGCCTCGGCCTCACCATCGTGCGGCAGGCGGTGGACCTGCTGGGCCATGACCTGGACCTGCAGTCGGCGCCCGGCCGCGGCACCACCATTACCATCCGGCTGTAGCCGCCGGCGGCGCCTCAGCGGCGGCGGGCGGGCGGCAGCAGGTCGTGCCGGCGCAGGGCGGACAGGCTTTCGACCAGGCTCTTCAGGTCGGCGCGCAGGCGGCCGAGGCCGGGGCGGCGGCTGAAGGTTTCCTCGTCCATGTAGAGCCGGCGGTTGATCTCGATCTGCATGGCGTGGACGCCGTGCTCCGGCCGGCCGTAATGGCGGGTGGTGTAGCCGCCGGCATAGGGCGCGTTGCGGGTGACGGAATAGCCGAGGTCGGCCAGCCGGTCCTCCGCCGCCGCCGTCACCGCCCGGGCGCAGGAAATGCCGAAGCAGTCGCCCAGCACCATGTCCGGCGGCGGCGTGCGGCCGTCGCCGCTGGCCGAGGGCATGGAATGGCAGTCGATCAGCAGGCAGAAGCCGAACTGCGCCACCGTATCCTCCACCAGCCGGCGCAGCGCGGCGTGATAGGGGCGGTAGAGGCTCTGCACCCGTCGCTCGGCCTCGGCGAAGGACAGCTTGCGGGCATAGATTTCGGCGCCGCTCGCCACCACCCGCGCGATGGTGCCAAGCCCCGCCGCCACCCGCGCCGAGGTGGTGTTGACATGGGCCGGCAGGTCGTCGGCGAACATGGCCGGGTCCAGCTCGTAGGGCTCGCGGTTGGGATCGAGGTAGGCGCGCGGGAACAGGGCCTTCAGCAGCGGCGCGCCAAGGGCGGGCACGTCGGCGAACAGCTCGTCGACGAAGCAGTCCTCCGACCGCCGCAGCCCGTTGCCGTCCAGCAGCGAGGCGGCCAGCAGATCGTCGGGGTAGGCGCTGCCCGAATGGGGCGAGGCGAAGACCATGGGCAGGGTCTGCCGCGCCGGCGCCTCGACCGCCAGCACGCCGGGAATGGACAGCCGGCCTGACAGCCCGGCCGCCGGCGATGCCTCGGTTGCGCCCTGGGGAGCGGCCGGAATGTCACGGCGTGTCTGGTTCATGGGTGCTAGCCTATCCTACCGGCCCGTCCGCCGCCATAGGGCAACGGCCGACCGGATAAGCCGGCCCGCCATCCTCCGCCGGTTTAACGTGGGGTGCCATCCCGCCGCTGCAACCCGCCCGCCGGCGGAGCGGCAGGGTGTTGCAAGGGCATGAAAAAAGTTCTTGCCAAGGCCGGGAGGGGACGGTACATAGGGCGCCCTCGGGACGGACATTCCCGCCGGTGCCGAGAGACAAGGGCGTGTAGCTCAGCGGGAGAGCACTACGTTGACATCGTAGGGGTCACAGGTTCAATCCCTGTCACGCCCACCACCGAAGCCCCAGCGGAAACGCTGGGGCTTCGTCCGTTCTGGGGGTTGGCGGTTGGACCGGATGTCTCGGTCTGTATCTCCAGATTGCGCGAGTTGATTTAATCCCGATTATGCTGCATCAAGGGAGCTTCTGGTAGGCAGAGGCATCCATGACGCTTAAGGCTATCACTGTGCTGGTTGATGAGGCGGACGAGCGGACGATCCAGACGGTCGCTCAATGCCTTCGTGCGGGCGGGCGGCGAGCTGGGCAGGTTCGTGATTTTGCGGCCAGCATTGAAGAACACCACCCGGTGCAGGGCCTCCGCTTCATGCCGAAGCCGGGCCAGATCCTGTTCTGCGACTTCGGACTGGGTTTCCAGCGCCCGGAGATGGTCAAGGCGCGTCCTGTTCTTGTGATCTCCCCGATGCCGCGGGAGAAGAGCGAATTATGTGTGGTCGTGCCGATCAGTTCTAAGGCGCCACAGTCCCCCATGCCCTATCATTACCGCCTTCCAGACGGACTTGTACCCGACAAGAGCTACGACGAAGCCTGGATCAAGGGGAATCATATCCACACCGTGGGGCTGCACCGCCTTGACAGGTTCAAGGTCGGTTTTCGAGACTATCGGTCTCCCGAGGTTCCTCTGGAGGTGCTGAAGGCCGTGCGACGGTGCGTATTACACGCCACAGGAATGCATCTCTTGACGCGGCACCTGTGAGGTAGTATATAGTTCCGGTCACCGCTTCGGCGGACTTGGAAGACCACCGCGAGGTGGCAGGCTCCGGCGAGGACGATAACAAGTCTGCTGGAGCCTCAAGGCTAGGCCCCGCTTCGGCGGGGCCTTCCTTTTTTGGGCGTCGCCTCCCGGCCCATCAGCCGCCCCTTGCCGCCTCTACCCCTTCCGGCGTAGCCTCAGGTCCGTTGCGGGCGGGGGGCTGCCTGCCGTGGGGGGATGAGGACATGACTATCCGCAGGGCGCTGTGGGTTGCGGCGGTGGCTGTTGTGCTGCAGGGGTGTGGGCCGGTCTATACCACCCATTACGATTACACCGCACCGGCCACGCCCGAAGGGAAGGCCTGTGCGGCGCAGTGTCAGGTCAGCCAGACCCACTGCCGCAGCTCCTGCGAGTCGGCGCAGGATGCCTGCCGGGCCCGCGCCAGGCTGGAAGCGGTGCAGGAATACGAGCGCTATGCCGAGGCGCGCACCCAGGCCGGCAAGAAGATCGACCGCAGCGTGTCGTCCTTCGACCGCTCCTACTCCTGCAGCAGCCAGACCTGCCGGCCCGGCTGCGACGATGACTTCCGCATCTGCTACAGCACCTGCGGCGGTCAGGTGAGGGCGACCGTGGTCTGCACCTCCGGCTGCGAGTAAGGCGGGGCGGGCGGAGCGGGCCTCAGGTGTCGGCGGGGGCGTGGCGGGGCCAGGCCTTGAACACCGCCTGCACCAGCGCGGCCAGCGGGGCGGCGAAGAAGATGCCCCAGAACCCCCACACGGCGCCGAAGATCAGGATGGCGACGATGATGGTGATGGGGTGCAGGTCCATGGTGCCGGCCAGCAGCAGCGGCGCCAGCACGTTGCCGTCCAGCAGCTGGATGATGCCGTAGGCAATCATCGCCCACATCAGCTGGTCGCCGGCCCCCCACTGGGCGAACCCGACCACCGCCACCGGCAGGGCGGCGACGGCGGCGCCGACGTAGGGCACCAGCACGGAAAAGGCGGTGGCCGCCGCCAGCAGGGCGGCGAAGTCCAGGTCGAGCAGGGCGAACACCACGTAGCTGACGGCCCCGACGATGGCGATTTCATACAGCTTGCCGCGCACATAGCCGCCCACCTGGCGGTTCACCGTGTGCCACACGCTGGCCGCCAGCCGGCGGCGGGGCGGCAGCAGGCTGGTGAAGAAGCCGAGGATCAGCGGCTTGTCCTTCAGGAAGAAGAACACCACCAGCGGCAGCAGGATCAGGTAGACGCCGATGGTCACCAGGGTCGGCAGCATGGCGACGGAATAGCCCACCAGCCACTGGCCGATGAGCAGCACCTCCGCCCGCATGTGCTGCACCATCTCGGTGGCCTGTTCCTCCGCGATCAGGTCGGGGTACAGCTCCGGCAGGGCGAGCAGGCGGGCCTGGAGGCTCTGGAAGGTGCCGGGCAGCATCTGGGCGAGCGCCGCCATCTGGCCCAGCAGCAGGGGCAGCAGCACCAGCAGCAGCGCCAGCATGAGGGCAGTGAACAGCATCCACACCACCGCCACCGCCACCGGGCGCGGCATGCCCAGCCGCCGCAGCCCTTCCACCGCCGGGTCGAGCAGGTAGGCCAATACCAGCGCCGCGATGATGGGCGCCAGCACGCCGCCGGCGATCATCAGCACCAGCAGGCCGGCCAGCAACAGGCCGCTCAGCAGCAGCACCTCGGAGTCGGAGGAATGGCGCCGGAACCACGCCCGCAACGGGCCGAAAGGCTCCCCTGGGGCGGGTGGGGGCGGCTGGTCCTGCTCCGTCGCCATCCGGCGGTCTCCCTGCTGTGACGGCGGCCAGTCGAGCATGAACGGCGCCGCCGCCGCAACTCTCCATGCGGCGGGCGCCCCGTGGCGGCCCGCCAGCGCACCACATGGGTGCCGGCGGCGGCAGGACCAGCAGCAGCGGCAGCAGTAGCAGCCGCCGCCGGGCCGACGTCAGTCGACGCCGCGTTCGGCGCCGTAGCGGGCCTTGATTTCGGCCACCCGCTCGGCATTGGCGGCCAGCCAGGCGTCGAAGCGGGCGATCAGCTCCGGGTGGCGGGCGGCGGACAGGCGGTAGTCGTCGCGGCTGTGCGGCAGGCCGGCGTCGAACACCAGCGCCCCGGCATCGCCGAAGTCGGCGGCCAGCAGATGGCTGGCGACGGCGACGCTGACATAGGCGCCGTCGATGCGCTCCGCCATCACCTGGCGCAGCAGGGGGCGCATCTGAGCGTTCTCGCTCAGCCGCACGCGGCCGTCCTGGATGCGGTCCAGCCACGAGAAGGGGGTGAAGCCGGTGACGGTGCCGAGGGTGGCGACGGCATCGGGCCCGGCGCCCTTGCGCGCCGGCCGCACCATCACGCCGTCGATGTAGGCGATCACCGGGGCGCTGTAGACCACGTCGGCGCCCGCCTTGGCGGCGGGGTTCCAGTGCGGGTTGTCGGGGAACTTGAAGTCGATGCCGCCGCCGGTGAGGTCGGCATAGAGGCGGTTGACCGGCAGCGGCTGGTAGCGGAAGGCAACGCCGGCATCGGCGGCGAAGGCATCCAGAATCTCCCGCGCCGCCCCCACATAGGCGCCGTCCTGCACGGCGTAGACGGGGTAGTAGTCCAGTTCCTCCACCCCCACCACGTATTCCGGGCGGTCGGCGGCCAGGGCGGCGGGCGCCGCCGCCAGGCCGAGGCAGAACAGCAAGCCGAGCAGACGCCGCATGGTCTTTCCCCTTCCCGTCATTTCTGCTTGAGGACGATCAGCGTGAGGTCGTCGAAGATGGTCTGCGTGCCGATGTGGGCCATCACGTCGTCGACCACCGCCTGCTTGATGCCTTCCGCCGGCTCGTGCCAGTGGCGGGCCAGCACCTCGCACAGCCGGTCGAGGCCGTAGAGCCGGTGGTCGGCCGCCGCCGCCTCGGTGATGCCGTCGGTGTAGAGCACCACGCCGTCGCCGGGCGCCAGGGTCAGGTCGGCACCGCCGATGTAGGCGTCGATGCTGTCCACCAGCCCGAGCGGCATACCGAGCAGGGTGGTGTCGATCAGTTCCACCCGGCGGTCGGCGCGCACCACGATCACGCTTTCGTGCTGGCCGCCGATGCGCAGGCCGCCGCCGCTGCCGCCGGCCGGGGCGGGGGCATAGTCGAGCAGGGCGAGGGTCAGGTTCTTGTCGCTGCCCATGCGCTGCACGTTGTCGTAGACGGTGCGGTTGAGCACGGCGAGGGTGCGGCGCATGTCCGACTCGTCGGCGGTGATCATGGTGCGCACGGCGCTCTGGATCATCAGCATGACGACGCCGCTTTCCAGCCCGTGGCCGGTGACGTCGCCGATGCCGATGCGGACGCGGCCGCCGGCCTGCAGGATGTCGTAGTAGTCGCCGCCCACCTCGTTGGCGGGCTGCATGAAGGCGGCGACGTCCAGCCCCGGCACCGCCGCCAGTTCGGGCGGCTTGGGCAGGATCATGCACTGGATGCGGCGGGAAACGTCCAGTTCCGCCCCCAGGCGCAGGTTCTCGGCGGCGAGGCGGCCGTTCAGCTGCTCGATCTCGTCCTTGGCGGCGGCCAGGGCGGCGGTGCGCTGCTCGACACGGGCCTCCAGCTCCAGGGTGAGGGCGGTCAGCTCGTTCTCGGCCCGGTCGCGCTGGTCGAGGCCGCTCTGGAAGGCGGTGAGCAGGTGGTTGAGGGTGCCGATCAGGCCGCCCAGCTCGTCGTGGCGGTGGCCGGCGGCGGCGGGCACCAGGGCGGCGCCGGGGTTGCCGGGGTCGATGCGCGCCACCTGCTGCGACAGCCGCAGCAGCGGCCGGGTGATCATCAGGTAGAAGGCGAGCACCACCACGCCGCAGATGGCCAGCGCCCGCAACAGGCCCATGACGGCGTTGTAGGCGGCGCGGTCGAAGAACGGCTGGGCGAGCAGGGCGGCATCCAGCTCCACCGCCAGGGTGCCGACGGCGCGGCCTTCGTGCGACAGCGGCACGTCCCAGTGGGTGAGGTCGCCGAACAGCCGGTCGGCCAGGTGGCGCGGGCCGCTGCCGGCGGCGCCGGTGTGTTCGGCCAGCACGCCGTCGAAATCGTCGCGCAGGGTGACGCGGGTGACCGAGGCATAGCCGGCGAGGCCGCTGGTGACGCGACGGGCCAACGCCTCGTTCAGCTGGTAGGCGGCTTCGGCGGCGGAGGGTTCGACCATGGCCAGGGTCTGGCGCATGGTGGCGGCGGTGTCCTGGCGCATGGCGCGCCAGTCGAACACCAGTTCGGCGGCGCTGCCGAGGATGCCGAACAGCAGGGCGATCACCAGCGTCACCGCCGCCTGCTTGGCGGTCAGGCTGCGCAGGGCGCCCACCGCGGCGGCACCGGGGGCGCCGTCGTCGTCGTCGGAGCGCGGGGTGGCGCCGCCGGCCGGCACCTCAGACGAAGTCCATCACCAGCGCCGGCATAAGGCGCTGCAGGTTGACCAGGGACTTGCTCTGCCACGGCACCGCCCGCGCGGCGCGGATGGTGAGCGCCACCGACTTGTTGCGCGCCTCGATGACGAACTTCGACAGCACGGCAATGCCCGAGCTGTTGAGGAACTCCAGCGCCGTCAGGTCGACGGTGACGCTCTGGTGTTCGGCGATGCTGCGGGACAGCAGGGCCACCACCGGGGCGTACTCCGTCATGCCGTTCAGGCGCATGATCCCCGACAGGCGGACCGTGCCCGTCGCCGCGTCGTAGGCGGCGGCATGGGTGGCGCCCGTGATGTTGGTATCCATTCCTCAGTAACCCTCTCAGATGTCCACCGTGACGAAGGTGGTGACCGTCACGGCGGAACCGGCCGCGTCCTCGAACTTCCAGCCGAGGTTGGCGGCGTAATCGTTGATCATGGTCAGAAAGCCGAGACCGGTGCTGGTGCCTTCGGCGGCTTTTTCCAGCTGCTCGACATAGAACTCGCCCGGATCGGTGGTGGTCAGGCGGTGGATGAAATCGCGGAAGGTGGCGGCCTGGGCCGGCGTCACCGTGTTGGTTTCCCAGAACGCGACGCGGCCGTCTTCCAGCTGCAGGCGGATGGAAATGGGGTAGGGCAGGCCGCCGGCGCTGTACTTCATGGCGTTTTCCAGCAGCTCGTTGGCGATGAAGTTGACGGCGCTGCTGATCTGGTCGCGGCGGGCCTCGGCCAGGGCGTCGCCGCCGTCGGTGCCTTCGTCGCCGGGCAGGAAGGTGGTGACGTAATCGGCCAGGAAGTCGGCGGACAGGCCGTTGTTGCGCCAGCGCTGCTGCAGCGGCACGGAACTCGGCGAAAACCGCAGCATGAGGGTCTCACCGCCCATGTCCTCCTGCGGCGCGACGAAGGTCCCGATGGTATCGTTCATGCGTGTCCTCGTGGGGTACGGAAGGTGTTGCGGCCGCCCTGCTTGGCGCCGTAGAGCAGATGGTCGGCATCGGCCAGCAGGGCCGCCGGCGACCGTTCCCGACTCGGCACCTCGGCGGCCACGCCGAGGGAGACGGTGACCACGCCGAAGGGCGACCCGGCATGGGGGATGGCCTGCGCCGCCAGGTCGTCGCGGATGGTGCGCACCACCGTCAGGGCGCCTTCCAGGTCGGACTCGGGCAGCACCAGCACGAACTCCTCGCCGCCGTAGCGGGCCACCAGGTCGACCGGCCGGCGGCAGGCATTGCGCAGGGTGCGGGCCAGCTGCACCAGGCAGGCATCGCCGGCCTGGTGGCCGTAGGTGTCGTTGAACACCTTGAAGTGGTCGACATCAAGCAGGATGAGGGCCAGCGACGAGCCGGTGCGCAGGCCGCGCCGCCATTCGGTGTCCAGCACTTCGGACAGGCCGCGGCGGTTGGCGACGCCGGTCAGCGGGTCGGTGCGCGACACGAACTCGATCTCGCTGTAGCGGCGCAGCCACTGGGCGTCGATGTCGTCGGAATGCTCGGTGATGGTGGTGACCAGGATCTCCAGGTCGTCGCGCTGCTGGCGCAGGGCCGACAGCAGGGTCTGCAGGCAGTTTTCCGCCCGCATCCGCTCCATGATCTCGCGCTGCAGGCGGGCGTTGGTGGCCGACAGGTCCGCCTCGATGGCGTCGCCGTGCTCGGCGGCCATGGAGAGCGAAATGTCCAGGTCGCTGACCTGCTGCTCCAGGTCGCGGACACGGGCGGTCAATGCTGCCACCTCTCGGTGCAACAGCTCTGCCTCGCGGTCTTCCGTCGCCATCGCGCCCTGCCCGCCCAAGAGATGATCGTGTGCCACCACGGGAGCCCCAGTTCCCCCCTACGTGCCGTCATCATAGTCCTTAGGGAGTAGGGGCGGAAGGCCAAAAGCGGGCCGCATGGCAGCCCCGCCGGCGATGTCACGGGCGCTGCCGCCGGCCGTGGCGGTGGCTCCCGGCTCCGGTCCTTCATTGGCACCGACGATGGAAATCATCCGCGCCGTCTGTCTTTGATGCTTGAAACTGCGAATCAATCTCATTATGACCACGGGCAGGGCAGGCACTCTGTCCCTTGTTTCGACCCCCGCGCAGGGCCGTCGCCTCGGCTCTTACGCCGGCGGCCCCGACGCGGGCGCCGGAGGGGGCTTTGTGTGTCTGAAGGAGATGGTGGCAATGGCGGCAACGACTGGCGGATTGCGGGCCCGGCTGGCGGGCGGACTGGCGGCGGCGGCGCTGCTCGGCCTCCCGGCCGGGGCGGTGCAGGCGCAGGACCAGGCCGAACCCCCGGCCGAGGCGGGCGGCGAGGCGGTGATGCTGAAGCAGATGGTGGTCAGCGCCTCGGCGGCGGAGACCGACCTGCGCGACGCCCCGGCCAGCATCTCCGTCATTTCCCGCCAGGACATCGAGAAGCGCCCGGTGTCGGACATCAACGAGGTGCTGCGCACGGTGCCGGGCGTCAATATGCAGTTCGGCAGCGACGGCACCCGCGGCGTCAGCATCCGCGGCCTTGGCAGCAGCTACACCCTCATCCTCATCGACGGCAAGCGGGTGGACGGCGGCCTCACCACCTTCCGCCACTACCGCGGCGATACCAACTGGGTGCCGGTCGAGGGCATCGAGCGCATCGAGGTGGTGCGCGGCCCCATGTCGACGCTCTACGGCTCCGACGCGCTGGGCGGCGTGGTCAACATCATCACCCGCAAGGGCGGCGACACCTGGAGCGGATCGGTCACCGCCGAGACCATCGTGCAGCAGGACGACGATCACGGCGACACCGGCAAGGTCACCTTCTACACCGCCGGCCCGCTGATCCCCGACCGCATGGCGTTGCGCGTCTACGGCGGCTACAGCCGCACCGGCAGCGACTCGGCGGCCATCGCCAATCCGCGCGAGGGCACCAGGAACCGCGACCTCAGCGGCGACCTGTCCATCGCCCTGACCGAAGCGCAGACCGTCGACCTCGGTCTGTCCTACGGCGAGCAGGATTACCTCGCCCTGGACGGGGTGGAAAACAGCAACCCCACCACCATGACCCGCCTCGGCGCCTCCATCGGCCACACCGGCGCGTGGGACTTCGGCACCTCCACCGTGCGGGCGTATGTGGAGAAGGCCAAGAACGAGCACACCATCACCAATGCCGCCGGCCTCACCCTCGGCGACGGCATCGAGGCGACGTCCTACACCGTCGACGGCAAGCTGTCGCTGCCGCTGGACCTGGTGGTGCCACAGACCGTCAACATCGGCGGCGAGGCCCGGTATCAGGAACTGGACGATCCGGAAAACACCGGCAAGTTCAACACCCTGCTCGGCATCACCGGGCCGAGCACGGCGGACGTGACGACCTATGCCCTGTTCGTCGAGGACACGGCTTATGTCACCGATGCCTTCAGCGTCACCGCCGGCGTGCGCATGGACCACCATGAGAAGTTCGGCGAGCACTTCAGCCCGCGGCTCTACGGCGTCTACCACATCACCGACGCCGTCACCGTGAAGGGCGGCTATGCCGAGGCCTTCAAGGCCCCGGACCTGCGGGAACTGAACCCCTACTGGGTCACCACTTCGCGCGGGCGCGGCTGCGGCGCCGTCGGCGGCCCGTGCGAGATGGTGGGCAATCCCGACCTGCAGCCGGAAACCAGCAAGAGCAAGGAAGTCGGCCTCTACTACGACCACGACGGCTGGGCCGCCAACGTCACCTACTTCCACAACGACATCGAGAACCTGATCACCTCCGCCCGCACGGCGTCGCTGATCCTGCCCAACGGCACCAAGTACGTGCAGCGCATCAACGTCGACAAGGCGCGCACCAGCGGCATCGAGGGCGGCGTCACCGTGCCGCTGCACGACACCCTCAGCTGGACCACCAGCTTCACCTACATGATCGAGGCGAAGAACCTCACCACCGGCATGCCGCTCAGCAGCAGCCCGGAACTGAGCGTCAACACCGACCTGACCTGGCAGGCGCGCGACGACCTGCGCGTCACCCTGACGGCCCAGTATATGGGGGAGCAGGTGGATTATGTCGCCAGCCCGGAAACCCTGATCGCCCAGAGCGTCGACCCCTACACCACGGTGTCGTTGTCGGCGGCCTATGACCTCACCGACAGCCTCACCCTGCGCGGCGGCGTCCTCAACGTGTTCGACGAGACGCCGGAGGGCGAGGGCTACAACTACCGCGAGGACGGCCGCGCCTTCTTCGCCTCCATCACCGCCACGTTCTGACCCGCCTGTCTCAGCCACCCACTGACCTGGGGAAGGGAAAAAGCATGCTGCACATGACCCGACGCACCTTCGCTTCCGCCGCCGTCGCCCTCGGCCTGACCCTGGCGGCCGGCGCCGTGCAGGCGGCCGACCTGACCATCCCGCACGCCAGCGGCGAGACCACCCTGCCGGCGGTGCCGCAGAAGCTGTTCGTCTACGATCTGGCGGCGCTCGACATCCTGGATGCGCTGGGCGTGCCGGTGGCCGGCGTGCCCACCGGCAACAAGCCGGCCTATCTTGAGGAATACGCCGGCGGCAAGGTGCTGGAGATCGGCAGCTTCTTCGAACCGAACTACGAGACCGTCAACGCCGAGGAGCCGGACCTGGTGATCGTCGGCGGCCGCTCCGCCGCCAAGTATGCCGAGCTGTCCCGCATGGTGCCGACCATCGACCTGACGGTGCCGGCCGAGAAATACGTCGAGGGCACCCGCGACAACACCCTGCTGCTCGGCCGCCTGTTCGGCAAGGAGGCGGAGGCGGCGGCGCTGGTGGAGAAGCTCGATGCCTCCATCGCCGCCCTGCGCACCACTGCCGCCAATGCCGACCCCGGCCTGCTGGTGCTGACCACCGGCGGCAAGATGAGCGCCTACGGCCCCGGCTCGCGCTTCGGCGTCATCCACGACAGCTTCGGCGTGCCGCCGGCGGCGCCGCACCTGCAGATCGGCAACCACGGCCAGCCCATCTCGCACGAGTTCATCCTGGAGACCAACCCCGACTGGCTGTTCGTCATCGATCGCGATGCCGGCATCGGCCGCGACGGTCAGGCGGCGCAGCAGTTCCTGGACAACGACATCGTGCGCCGCACCACCGCCTGGCAGAAGGGCCAGGTGGTCTACCTGAACCCCATGACCTGGTACCTGGTCGGCACCGGCATCCAGGCGGCGCAGCAGAACGTCGACGCCATCGCCGCCGCCCTGGCCGGCGCCCGCACCCAGTAAGGGCCCTGTCCGGCCCGTGCCTCCCTTCGCCGTCCCTGGTCCTCCGCCGCCATGCTCCGCTTCCTCCTCCCCCTGGTCTGCGTGCTTGCCCTTGCCGGGGCGAGCCTGTTCGTCGGCGTCAGCGCCGTGTCGTGGGCGTCGCTGGTCGGACCCGAGGCCAGCGACACGGCGCTGGAGGTGCTGCTGGCCAGCCGCGTGCCGCGCACCGTGGCGCTGATGCTGGCCGGCGCCGGCATGGCGGTGTGCGGGCTGATCATGCAGATGCTGGCGCGCAACAAGTTCGTCGAGCCGGCGACGGCCGGCACCGCCGAATCCGCCATTCTCGGCATCCTGGTCATCACCTTCTTCCTGCCCGACCTGCCGGTGGTGGTGCGGATGATCTTTTCCGCCGCCTGCGCCCTGGCCGGCACGGCGCTGTTCCTGGCCATCCTGCGGCGGGTGCCGCTGCGCTCGCCGCTGGTGGTGCCGCTGGTGGGCATCATGCTGGGCGGCGTCATCAGCGCCGTCACCGCCTTCTTCGCCTATCGCTACGACCTGCTGCAGTCGCTGGTGGGGTGGACGACGGGCGACTTCTCGGGCGTCATCCGCGGCCGCTATGAACTGCTCTACCTGTCCTTCGGGCTGACGGTGCTGGCCTACATCACCGCCGACCGCTTCACGGTGGCCGGCATGGGCGAGGACTTCACCGCCAACCTGGGGCTCAACTACCGCCGGGTGGTGTCGCTCGGCCTCGTCATCGTGTCGCTGGTGACGGCGGTGGTGGTGGTGACCTGCGGCATGATCCCCTTCCTCGGGCTGGTGGTGCCGAACGTCATCAGCCTGATGATGGGCGACAACATGCGCCGGTCGCTGCCCTATGTGGCGGGCCTGGGGGCCGGGCTGGTGCTGGCCTGCGACATCGTCGGGCGGCTGGTGATCCATCCCTTCGAAATTCCCATCGGCACCATGATGGGCATCATCGGCAGCGTCGTCTTCCTCTACCTGCTGCTGCGGAAGAACAGCCATGCAGCCTGACCGCCGCCGCCTGCCTTCCCCCGCCGTGGTGCTGGCGCTGCTGGGCGCCGTCGCCGCCCTGTCCGTCGTGCTGTTCATGACCATCGACGCCCGCGGCAAGTGGAGCTTCATCCTCAGCTTCCGCGGCACCAAGGTGGCGACCATGGTGCTGGTGGCCTATGCCATCGGCGTGTCCACCGTGCTCTTCCAGACGGTGACCACCAACCGCATCCTCACCCCCGCCATCATGGGCTTCGACTTTCTCTATCGGCTGGTGCAGACGGTGCTGGTGTTCTCCCTCGGCGCCGCCCAGACCTCGGCAGTCGACCCGCGCCTGCGGTTCGCGTTCGAGGTGGTGGTGATGGTCGGCTTCTCGGTGCTGCTGTACCGCTGGCTGTTTTCCGGCGGCATGCGCAGCCTGCACCTGATGATGCTGGTCGGCATCGTGTTCGGCATCCTGTTCCGCAGCCTGACCGAGTTCCTGCAGCGCATCATCGACCCGAACGAGTTCATCGTCCTGCAGGACCGCCTGTTCGCCAGCTTCAACCGGGTGAACCCCGACCTGCTGCTGGTGTCGGCCCTGGTGGTGCTGGCGGTGTCGGTGCTCGGCTGGCGGTGGCGGCGGACGCTGGACGTGCTGGCGCTCGGCCGCGATACCTCTGTGAACCTGGGCATAGAGTACCGCCGTGTGGTCACCGGCATTCTGGTGGTGGTGGCGGTGCTGGTGGCGGTGTCGACGGCGCTGGTCGGGCCGGTGACCTTCTTCGGCCTGCTGGTGGCCAACCTCGCCTACATGCTCGTCGCCTCCCACCGCCACATGCTGATCCTGCCGGCGGCGGTGCTGGTGGGGGTGATCACGCTGGTGCTCGGGCAGCTGGCGCTGGAGCGGCTGTTCGGCTTCGACACCGCGCTGGTCATCATCATCGAGTTCGTCGGCGGTCTGTTCTTCCTGTTCCTTCTGGTGCGAGGTGCGGCGCGATGATCGAGGTCCGGTCGGTCAGCAAGTCCTACGGCGCGGCGGTGGTGGTGAACGATGTCACCCTCACCCTGCCGGCCGGCGGCATCATCTCCATCGTCGGCGGCAACGGCGCCGGCAAGTCGACGCTGCTGTCCATGATCAGCCGCCTGCTACCCATGAGCAGCGGCCAGGTGCTGGTGGAGGGGCTGGACGTCGCCACCGCGCCGGGCGACGTGCTGGCCCGCAAGCTGTCCATCCTGCGGCAGGACAACCACGTCATGTCGCGGCTGACGGTGCACGATCTGGTTGCCTTCGGCCGCTATCCCCACTCCAAGGGCCGGCTGACCGAGGACGACCGCACCCACATCCGCCGCGCGCTCGATCACCTCGACCTCGGCGGGCTGGAGGGGCGGTTCCTGGATGAACTGTCGGGCGGCCAGCGCCAGCGCGCCTTCATCGCCATGGTGCTGTGCCAGGATACCGACTACGTGCTGCTGGACGAGCCGCTCAACAACCTCGACATGCGTCATGCAGTCAGCATGATGAAGGTGTTCCGCCGCGCCGCCGACGCCTTCGGCAAGACGGTGGTGCTGGTGCTGCACGACATCAACTTCGCGTCCTGCTACTCCGACCGCATCGTCGCCATGCGCGACGGCCGCGTCGTCCACCAGGGCACGCCGGAGGACATCATCCGGCCGGAGGTCATCCACGACATCTACGGCATCGGCGCCAGCGTCCACGCCATCGACGGGCGGCGCATCGTCGTCTACTACGGCTGAGGCTTGGGCGGCGGCGCTACTCCACCGCCCGCCGGGCCAGTACCGCCAGCATCACCGGCAGCACGATCAGCGCCATCAGCACCCAGCCGGCGTGGCGATGGGCGAGGTTGATGGTGCGGCCGAACGCGGCGTGGCGCTTGCGCACGAACAGGCGCGGATCGTCCTTGCAGAAGTACATGCCCATGGCGCCGTGGCCCCAGTGGGCGTCGTCCTGCCACAGGCGGTCGAGATCGCGCGACGGGTCGGCAGCGGGCGGCGGGGCGTCGGTCATTGTCTGCGGGGCCTCATGCGGTGGTCCGGGGACCACCGCATGTAGCACGCTCCGCCGGCACGGGGAACCGCCCCTATTGCCCCGCCGGTGCCGTCGCCGGTGTCGCCGCCGCGCCGCTGCCGGTGCGCTGGCCGAGGGTCGCTTCATCCCACCCCGGCGGCACGCCCGTCATGTCGGGCAGCTGGTGGGCGATGCCCTTGTGGCAGTCGATGCAGGTCCGCTCGCCGGTGAACAGGAAGGCCTGATGGACGCGCGCCGCCCGCGGCTGCTGCTGGGTGATGTCCATGGATTCGGCGCTGTGGCAGTTGCGGCATTCCAGCGAATCGTTGGCCTTCAGCCGCGCCCATTCGTGCTCCGCCAGTTCCCGCCGCTTGTCGAGGAACTTGTCGCGGGTGTTGATGGTGCCGAAGATGGTGCCCCAGACCTCCTTCGACGCCTGCATCTTGCGGGCGATCTTGTCGGTCCATTCGTGGGGGACGTGGCAGTCCGGGCAGGTGGCCCGCACGCCCGAGCTGTTGGCGAAGTGGACGGTGGTCTTCATCTCCTCGAAGACGTTGTTCTCCATCTCGTGGCAGGAGGTGCAGAAGGCCTCGGTGTTGGTCGCCTCCATGGCGGTGTTGAAGCCGCCCCAGAACATGACGCCGGCGACGAAGCCGCCGATGGTCAGGAAGCCGAGGGAGAGGTGGGCGGAGGGCCGGGCGATGATCTGCCAGGCCCGCCGCAGGGCGTGCCACAGTCCTTTCACTGCTGCCTCCCGCCCGCGGCGCCGCCGGACAGGGAGTCGATGTCGACGAAGCTGTTGCTGACCAGGGGCCGCGCGTCGGTCTGCTGCACGTGGCACTGGGTGCAGAAGTAGCGCCGGGGCGCCACCGAGCCGAGCACGTTGCCGTCGCGGTCGGTGTAGTGGGTGACGCTGACCATGGGCGCCTGCACCGCCTGGGTGTAGACGCGGCTGTGGCAGGTCAGGCAGCGGTTGGTGTTCAGGTTGACCTCGTAGCCCTGGATGGCGTGCGGGATCACCGGCGGCTGTTCCGGGTAGGCGCGCAGCTGGCGGCGTTCATCGGTGACCGGGCTGGCCATTTCCGGCGCCGGTGCGGTTTCGGCGAAGGGGCGCTGCGGCGGGTTGGGTCCGCGGGCATCCTGGGCGGCAACCACCGGCGCGAGCACCACGGCGGCGACGGCGAGCAGCAGGGGGATCGTCGATCGCATGACGGCTCCTCACACGGGTTCGACCTTGACGGCGCTCTTCTTGAAGTCCGTCTGGCGGGAGATCGGGTCGGTGGCGTCCAGGGTGACCTTGTTCACCAGCTGGGTGGCGTCGAAGAAGGGCATGAAGGTGACGCCGCGCGGCATGCGGTTGCGGCCGCGCGTCTCCACGCGGGTGCGCACCTCGCCGCGGCGCGACCGCACCCACACCTCCGACCCCCGGCGCAGGCCGCGCTCGGCGGCGTCGTCGGGGTGCATGTAGAGCACCGCGTTGGGGAACGAGCGGTGGATCTCCGGCACCCGCTGGGTCATGGAGCCGGTATGCCAGTGTTCCAGCACCCGCCCGGTGACCAGCCACAGGTTGAACTCGTCGTCGGGGGTTTCCGCCGGCGGCTCGTAGGGGTAGCTGATCATCTTGGCGCGGTTGTCGGGCATGCCGTAGAAGGCGACGCCCGCCCCGGCCGGCACATAGGGATCAAGCCCCTCGCGATACCGCCACAGGGTTTCGCGCCCTTCCACCACCGGCCAGCGCAGGCCGCGGACCTCGTGGTAGGTGTCGAAGGGGGCGAGGTCGTGGGCCTTGCCGAGGCCGAACTTGCGGTATTCCTCGAACAGCCCCTTCTGGACGTAGAAGCCGAGCAGTTCCGCCTCGTGGTTGGCGTAGCCGGCCTCGATCTGCTCCACCGGGTACTGGTTCACCTCGCCGTTGGCGAACAGCACCTCATAGAGCGTCTTGCCGCGGTAGTCGGGGAAGTTGGCGAGGGTTTCCTCCGGCCACACCTCGTCGGTGGTGAAGCGCCTGGAGAACTCCACCAGCTGCCACAGGTCGGACCGCGCCTCGCCCGGCGCCGGCACCAGCTGGTGCCAGAAGTGGGTGCGGCGTTCGGCGTTGCCGTAGCCGCCTTCCTTCTCCACCCACATGGCGGCCGGCAGGATCAGGTCGGCGGCCATGGCGGTGACGGTGGGATAGGCGTCGGTGACGACGATGAAGTTGGACGGGTTGCGATAGCCGGGGTAGGTCTCCTGCGTCGTGTTGGCGGCGGCCTGCAGGTTGTTGTTGCACATGATCCAGAAGGCGTTCAGCTCGCCGTCGCGCAGCTTGCGGTCCATCTGCACGGCGTGATAGCCGACCTGCCCGGGCAGATGCCCGCTCGGCAGCTTCCAGATGCGTTCGGCCACGGCACGGTGGTTTTCGTTGGTCACCACCATGTCGGCCGGCAGGCGGTGGGCGAAGCACCCCACCTCGCGCGCCGTGCCGCAGGCCGAGGGCTGGCCGGTGAGGGAGAACGGGCTGTTGCCGGGCTCGCTGATCTTGCCGGTCAGCAGGTGCAGGTTATAGATCAGGTGGTTGGCCCAGACGCCGCGGACGTGCTGGTTGACGCCCATGGTCCAGAACGACATCACCTTGACGTTCGGGTCGGCATACATCTCCGCCAGCTGCTCCAGCCGCTCGCGCGGCACGCCGGTCAGTTCGGCGGTGTGGTCGAGGGTGAATTCCTCCACCGACTTGGCGAATTCGTCGAAGCCGATGGGTTCGCTGTCGCCGGCGCGGCGGGCGTTCTCCGCCCGCATCTCCAACTCGTGGTCCTCGCGCAGGCCATAGCCGATGTCGACGGCGCCGCGGTGGAAGGTGCAGTGGGCGTCGACGAACTCGCGGTTGACCCGGCCGGACTGGATGATGTGGTTGGCGATGAAGTTGAGGATCGCGAGGTCGGTCCCCGGGGTGAAGGTCATGGCGACGTCGGCAAGGTCATAGCTGCGGTGCTGGTAGGTCGACAGCACCGCCACCCGCGCATCGGGGTGGCTCAGCCGGCGGTCGGCCACCCGCGTCCACAGGATCGGGTGCATCTCCGCCATGTTGGAGCCCCACAGGACGAAGGCGTCGGCGTGCTCGATGTCGTCGTAGCAGCCCATGGGCTCGTCCATGCCGAAGGCGCGGATGAAGGTCACCGCCGCCGAGGCCATGCAGTGCCGCGCGTTGGGGTCGAGGTTGTTGGTGCGGAAGCCGGCGCGCATCAGCTTGGAGGCGGCATAGCCCTCCCAGATGGTCCACTGGCCGGAGCCGAACATGCCGACGGCGGTCGGCCCCTTCTCGCGCAGCACCCGCTTGAACTGCTCGGCCATGACGTCGAAGGCCTGGTCCCACGACACCGGCTGGAACTCGCCGTCCTTGCTGTACTGGCCGTCGCGCATGCGCAGCAGCGGCGTGGTCAGGCGGTCCTCGCCGTACATGATCTTGGACAGGAAGTAGCCCTTCACGCAGTTGAGGCCGCGGTTGACCTCCGCCTGCATGTCGCCGTGGGTGGCGACGACGCGGTCGTCCTTCACCGCCACCATGACGCCGCAGCCGGTGCCGCAGAAGCGGCAGGGGGCCTTGGACCATTTCAGCTCGGTGGGCGGGCCGCCGGTCATGGTCTGGGCCATGGCGGGGGCGCTGATGCCGGCCGCCAGGGCGGCGGTGGCGACGGCCTGGGATTTCAGGAAGTCTCGACGGTTGATGGTCATGGCGCGGTCCCTCCGTGGCGCGGCGCGGCGGCGGAATCTGGATGACTGGACGGGGCGGAGGCGGGAAGGCCGGCATCCTCCGCCGGCAGCACGTGGTGGTAGACCAGCACCGCCGACAGCACCCCCGGCGTCAGGTGCAGGCGGGCGAGGTGATCGGCGATGACGCGGTCGCTCGGCCCTTCCAGCGACAGCACCGCCTTGCCGTCCTGCACGGCGTGCACCTCCACCCCCGGCATCTCCGGCAGCAGGGCGTCCATGGCGGCGAGGCCGGGCGGCAGGGCGTGCACCACGGCGCTGGCGATGTGCCATTCGGTCATCGGTCGTCTCCGGTGGTCGGCGGGGGGGAGGGCTGCACGCTGACCGCCGCGGCCGGGCAGGGCGCCACGCAGGCGCCGCAGCCGGTGCAGGCGGCCGGGTCGAGGCGCGGCTGCGGACTTCGCCCCACCTCCATGCGGAAGGTGATGGCGGCGGTGGGGCAGGCCTCGCCACAGCTGCGGCAGACGACGCCGAGGCCGGTCAGGCAGCCGTCGCCGATGACCGCCGTCAGCTGCCAGGGCGGCGCGGCGGGGTCGGTGCGGGCGAGGGCGGGGGTGGGGCAGGCGGCAGCGCAGTCGCCGCAGAAGGTGCATTCGCCGCGGCTGAAGTCGACGGTGGGAAAGCCGCCGTCCCCGCGCACCAGGATGCCCTCGCCGCAGGCCGGCAGGCAGTCGCCGCAGCGGTCGCACAGGTCGCTGAAGACGGCCTGCGGGGCGGCCCACGGCGGGCGCAGGGCCGGCGGCTCGTGGCGGCGCAGGCGCAGGAAGGCGCGGCGGCTGGGGCGGTCGGCGGCGGTGGTGGTGGCGGCGGTCATGGCGGAACGGGCCTCCCTCTCCCGGTTCCGGTTGGCGGCGGCGCGGGCGGGCGGCGTTACACCGAGGGCGGGCCGGGAGGCCCGAAGATCATCTGGGTGATCCACACGATGAAGCCATAGGCGCCGATGAAGGCCATGGTAATCACCGGCCAGATCAGCACCGCCAGAACCAGGAACATAAGGATTTCCTGTTTTTTGGTGGCGGCGGGGCGAGTCGGCGCGGCGGCGGAATCATGGACGTTTCTTGTCGCCATTGGCTTTTCCCCAGCAATCAACAATGCAGCCCGGAGCGATCTTTCCTGGTTTAATGGTCCATCTGCTGTTTTGGTTGCCGATCTTGTTTGCCGCGCAACCGTTTTCCCCTTTGCCGTGTTGTCTTTCCAGATCCCCGGTGACCTCAGGCGGAAGGAGCGGCGCAATGGCACGGCGGCTGACCACGGTGATGGCGACGGGCCTGCTGACGGCCCTGGTGGCGCTGCCGGCGCACGCCCAGACGGAGGCCCAGGGCCAGCCGGAGCCCTCGGCGGAGGCGCAGGCGGAGCCGGGGACGGCGACGCTGGAATCGCTGGTCCAGGCCGGCCACGGCGCCCAGCTGATGGCCGAGGCCATGGAGCGCGGCATGGCCGTCGTCGCCTTCTCGGAACAGGTGGCCGAGCGCGGCGCCAATGCCGAGGTGCAGACCTACGCCGCCGAAACCGCCAGGGACCACGCCGCCTTCAACGACCGTCTGGCGGCGCTGTTCGAGGCCCGCGGCCTGCCGGTGCCGGAGCTGATGGACACCCGCGACCAGCAGGTGCTGGCCCGGATGTCGACCCTGGAGGGGCAGGCGCTGGACGATGCCTATGTGTTCCACGTCGCCCGCGCCCACATGCGGCAGTACAACACGGTGAAGAAGCTGGCCGCCCAGACCGACGATCCCGATGTGCGCGCCGCCGCCGACGAGATGGAGGCGGTGATGCGCGGCCATCACGAACGGTCGCAGGCGCTGCGGCTGGATCATGTGCCGGTCGACCAGGGGCCGGTGGGGGCGGCGCCGGAGCAGGCGGCGCGGCCGTCGGAGGTGACGCCGCAGTCCGAGGAGGCGCCCTACAGCGACCATGGCGAGGGCCGCGTCACCACCGACTGAACAACTGAACCGACTGACGCCCCCGTTACCCGGCATCATTGCCGCCGCGCGCCCCATTCCCCCGTATGAACGGCGGAGGGATCGTCACAGGGGGAGACCGCGCCATGCCGGGATACAAGCGGCTGCAGCGCCTTGCACACCATCTGGAGGAGGCCGAGCGGCGGCAGGCGACGCAGCCGCGCTGCGCCCTCTGCCCCGCCCGCCGTCATGTGGGCGAGGCGGTCGCCGCCTGCCGCGCCGGCCAGCGGGTGAGCGCCGCCTACCACTGCCTGCAGG
Source organism: Caenispirillum bisanense (assembly GCF_039523075.1). Lineage (NCBI taxonomy): Bacteria > Pseudomonadati > Pseudomonadota > Alphaproteobacteria > Rhodospirillales > Novispirillaceae > Caenispirillum > Caenispirillum bisanense. The sequence continues at coordinate 9,709 of NZ_BAAAEP010000045.1, read as the reverse complement.
CCATGGGTTTCGGCCTCTACCAGCGTTGCGGCCTGCCCGACGCCATCCAGGACATCGCCGCCGAGGTCATCGACGCCTGCATCCAGGCCGGCGACCGGGTGCCGCTGAGCGAGGGCGAACTGGCCTTCAGCCGGACTTGACCCGCAGCGGCACCGCCGCCGGGGCGGCCGGCGCCACCCGCTCCGCCGGCAGCCGCACCGTCGCCCGCGTGCCGACGCCAAGGCGGCTGTGCAGGTCGAGCCGGCCGCCGTGCAGTTCCACCAGCCGGCGGCAGATGGGCAGGCCGAGGCCGGTGCCCTCCTTCTCGCGCACCAGGGCGTTGCGGGCCTGGCCGAAGGGCTGCATCACGCGCTCCAGGTCCTCCTCGGCGATGCCGCTGCCGCGGTCCTCGACGGCCATCTCCACCCCGGCGGCATCGACGGTCACCGTCACCGTCACGGCGAAGCCGGGCTCGCTGTACTTGATGGCGTTGGTGAGCAGGTTGATGAGCACCTGCCGCAGCCGCAGCACATCCACCCGCAGCCGCAGGCTGCCGTCGGGCAGCAGGGTGCGCACCGGTACGCCGGCGCGGGCGGAAAGCTCGCGCACCAGCGATACGGCGGTGTCGACGATGTCCGCCAGGTCGACGGTTTCCTCGTGCAGTTCCATCTGTCCCGCCTCGATCTTCGACAGGTCGAGCAGGTCGTTGATGAGGTCGAGCAGGTGCCGGCCGGAGAACAGGATGCTCTCCACGTACTCGCTGTGGCCGGGGCTGAGGGTGCCGTTGACCTGCATCTGCATCAGTTCGGAATAGCCGATGATGGCATTGAGCGGCGTGCGCAGCTCGTGGCTCATGCTGGCCAGGAAGTTGGACTTCACGCGGCTGGCTTCCTGGGCGTTGATGAGGGCGGCGCGCAGGCGTTCCTCCGTCTCCTTCATGGGCGTCACGTCCTCGCCGATGACGAAGTAGCGGCTGATGCGGCCGCGCCCGTCGCGCAGCGGAGTGATGGCCTCGTACTGCCAGAACAGCTCGCCGTTGCTGCGACGGTTGAGGATCTCGCCGCGCCACTGGCGCCCGGCTGCCAGCGACTGCCACAGGTCGCGGTAGGTGGCGACCGGCGTGCGGCCGGACTTGAGCAGCGCGGGCGTGCGGCCGACCGCCTCGTCGCGGCTGTAGCCGGTGACCTCGCTGAACCGGGCGTTGACGAACTCGATGCGGCCGTCGCAGTCGGTGATGACGACGCAGACCGGCAGCGACTCGAGCACGTCGTAAAGGGCCGCCACGTCGGCGCGGGCCTCCACCTCGGCGGTGACGTCGGCGACGATGAGGATGTGGCGGCGCCCCGCCACCCGCACCCGCACGTCCAGGTGCAGGTCGCGGCCATGGCGCGACAGGCCGGCGACGCGGACGCGGGTATCTTCCTCCAGGCGCGGCGGCACCGGCATCAGGTCGGTCAGGCGCGGCCGGTCGTCGCGCGACCAGCCGAAGATGCGTTCCGCCTCGTCGTTCATCTGCTCCACCACCCCGTCGTCGCCGTCGAGCACCAGCAGGCCGTTGGGCAGGCGGTCGACCACGGCGCGCTGGAAGGTCTCAAGCTCCGCCAGATGCAGCACCACCCCTTCCACGTCGCGGCTGAGCGGCCACAGCAGCCGGGCGCCGAGCAGGGTCAGCACCGCCATGAAGCCGGCCGTCGCCGCCACGGCATAGAGGCGGATCTGGTCGTGCCGCTGACGGGAGGCGCGCTCCAGGGCCTTGATCACCCGCTCCAGTTCCTCGGTGAAGGGCCCGGCCACCAGCCGCGCCACCTCGTCACCGGCGGCCAGCGCCTCCACGTTGGTGAGCAGGCCGGCCTCCAGCGCCACCACGCGGGCATTGGCCTTCAGCGAGTCGTAGTGCGTCCGCAGCGCCGCCAGGGCGGCATCGTCGGCCGTGTCGGGCAGGCGCAGACCGGCGGCCAGGGTGTCGTCGAGCCGCGCGAAGGCGATGTCCATGGCGTCCAGGTTGGCGGTGATGGCGGCCGCCACCGTCTCGCCACTGGCCATGCCGTCGCGCACCTGCAGGGCGGCGATGGCCACCCGGTGCGACAGCATGCGCTGGCGTCCGACCATGTTGATCAGGCCACCCAGCTCCGCCCCCTCCACCACCACCAGCAGGAAGGTGGTGTAGCCGCCTAGCGCCGTCGCCCCGATCAGCAGCAGGAACGCCAGCAGGCGCCGCCGCAGCAGCACGCCGATGCGTTCCCAGCGCCCGTGCAGCTGGTCCTTAAGCTCGAACCGCATGGTGTCCCCCCTGTGTGGTCGGCTTTTCCTCCATGAGGACGGATCGCGGCCGGACCGTCTTTGACGTCGGGCAAGGGTTCGGTTCGTTGTTGACGTTTACGTTAACGTAAAGTAGTCTCGCCCCACAGCCGGACGAGGGGCCCGCAGAGGCCGCCCCGGCGGGAGCGCCACGAAGGTTCGACGAGAGGACGACGGCCCCATGACCCCGAACGCCATCAGCTTTCCCAGCCTGAACTTTCCCCTGGGGGAAGAGGTCGAGATGCTGCGCGACAGCGTCCGCAACTTCGCCGCGGCTGAAATCGCCCCCCGCGCCGCGGACATCGACCGCAACAACGAATTCCCCATGGACCTGTGGCGCAAGTTCGGCGACCTCGGCCTGCTCGGCCTGACGGCGGAGGAAGAGTACGGCGGCGCCGGCATGGGCTATGTGGCGCACATCGTGGCGATGGAGGAAATCTCCCGCGCCTCGGCCTCGGTCGGCCTGTCCTACGGCGCCCACTCCAACCTCTGCGTCAACCAGATCCGCCGCAACGGCACCCAGGCGCAGAAGGAAAAGTACCTGCCGAAGCTGATCTCCGGCGAACACGTCGGCGCGCTGGCGATGTCGGAGCCGGGCGCCGGGTCGGACGTGGTCGGCATGCGCACCCGCGCCGACAGGAAGGGCGACCGCTACGTCCTCAACGGCAACAAGATGTGGATCACCAACGGCCCCGACGCCGACACCCTGGTGGTCTACGCCAAGACCGACGTCAACGCCGGCCCGAAGGGCATCACCGCCTTCCTGATCGAGAAGGGCATGAAGGGCTTTTCGACGGCGCAGAAGCTCGACAAGCTGGGCATGCGCGGCTCCAACACCTGCGAACTGGTGTTCGAGGACTGCGAGGTGCCGGAAGAGAACGTGCTGGGCGAGGTCGGCAAGGGCGTCCGCGTGCTGATGAGCGGCCTGGATTACGAGCGCGCCGTGCTCGCCGGCGGTCCGCTCGGCATCATGGTGGCGTGCATGGACGTGGTGGTGCCCTACATCCACGAACGCCGCCAGTTCGGCACCGCCATCGGCGAGTTCCAGCTGATGCAGGGCAAGATCGCCGACATGTACGTGGCCATGAACACCGCCAAGGCCTATGTCTATGCCGTCGGCCAGGCCTGCGACCGCGGCGAGACCAGCCGCAAGGACTGCGCCGGCGCGATCCTCTACTCCGCCGAGAAGGCCACCTGGATGGCGCTGGAGGCGATCCAGACGCTGGGCGGCAACGGCTACATCAACGAATACCCGACGGGCCGCCTGCTGCGCGACGCCAAGCTGTATGAAATCGGCGCCGGCACCAGCGAAATCCGCCGCATGCTCATCGGCCGCGAGCTGTTCAACGAAACTGCCTGACCGGGTTTTGAACCACCAAGGCACAAAGACACCAAGGTGCCGTGCAAGCCGTCAGGCCGGGGTCCGGGTCGGCGGTGGAGCGGCGGAGGCGACGGGAAGACATTGCGGCCGCAGGCCGCAGGAGAGTCCCGCCCGGCCCGACGCCGCAGCGCCTGCCGACCCGCCGCAGCCTCTTGGTGTCTTGGTGTCTTTGTGGTTTTCCTGAACAAGCCTCCGGCCGCTTTTGTCCAATGGGAGAGACAGACACATGACCGCTTCCGATCCCGTCGTCATCGTCGGTGCCGCCCGCACGCCCATGGGCGGCTTCCAGGGTGATCTGAAGGACATGACCGCGCCGGAACTGGGCGCCGTCGCCATCACCGCCGCGCTGGAGCGCGCCGGCGTGGCGAAGGAAGACGTGCAGGAGGTCATCATGGGCCTCGTGCTGCCCGCCGGCCTCGGCCAGGCGCCGGCGCGCCAGGCGTCGCGCGGTGCCGGTCTGCCGGACGCCGCCGGCTGCACCACCATCAACAAGATGTGCGGCTCGGGCATGCGCGCCGCCATGTTCGCCAACGACATGCTGCTGGCCGGCACCAGCGACATCATGATCGCCGGCGGCATGGAGAGCATGACCAACGCCCCCTACATCCTGCCCAAGGCCCGCGCCGGCCTGCGCATGGGTCACGGCGAGGTCAAGGACCACATGTTCCTCGACGGGCTGGAAGACGCCTACGACAAGGGCCGCCTGATGGGCACCTTCGCCGAAGACACCGCCCAGCACTACCAGTTCACCCGCGAGTCGATGGACGACTTCGCCATCGCGTCGCTGGCCCGCGCCAAGAAGGCCAACGAGGACGGGTCGTTCAAGGCCGAGATCGCCGCCGTCACCGTGCAGGGCCGCAAGGGCGAGACGGTGGTGGATGCCGACGAACAGCCGTTCAAGGCCAACATCGAGAAGATCCCCACCCTGAAGCCGGCCTTCCGCAAGGACGGCACCGTCACCGCCGCCAACAGCTCGTCCATCTCCGACGGCGCCGCGGCGCTGGTGATGATGCGCCGGTCGGAGGCGGAAAAGCGCGGCCTGACGCCGCTCGCCACCGTCGTCGGCCACGCGACCGACGCCCGCGAGCCGCGCTGGTTCACCACCGCCCCCATCGGCTCCATCGAGAAGGTGCTGGCCAAGGTGGGCTGGAGCGCCAAGGACGTCGACCTGTGGGAGATCAACGAGGCCTTCGCCGTCGTCACCATGGCGGCCATGCGCGACCTCGACCTGCCGCACGACAAGGTCAACATCCACGGCGGCGCCTGTGCCCTGGGTCACCCCATCGGCGCGTCGGGCGCGCGCATCCTCGTCACTCTCATCAACGCACTGAAAAAGAACGGGCTGAAGCGCGGCGTCGCCAGCCTGTGCATCGGCGGTGGCGAGGCGACCGCCATGGCGATCGAGGTCCACTGACAGGCCCCGCTCGCTTCCCGCCCGCCCATCCGTGGCGGTCGCCCCTCGGGGACCGGCTTGCCCTCGGCCGGCCGGTCCCCCATTCTCGGCGCCGACCGTCAACGGAAAGAGGAGGAGGAGCATGCCGACCGTCGTCATCACCGGCTGCAATCGCGGCATCGGGCTGGAGTTTGCCCGCCAGTACGCCCAGGGCGGCTGGCGGGTGATCGCCGCCGTGCGCGATGCCGCACGGGCGCCGCAGGCCCTGACCGGGCTGCCGGGCATCACCGTCGAGTCGCTGGATGTGAGCGATCCGGCGGCCATCCGGGCCTTCGGCCAGCGGCTGGCGGGCCAGCCGGTGGATCTGCTGATCCACAATGCCGGCACCTACGGCGGCGACCGGACGGCGCAGGAGTTCGGCAGCGTCGATGCGGCGGCGTGGCTCGACACGTTTCGCATCAACACCATCGCCCCCCTGCTGCTGACCGAGGCGCTGGCCCCGTGCCTGGATGCGGCGCCGGCGGCGAAGGTGGCCATCCTCACCAGCCAGATGGGCTCCATCGCCGACAATACCTCGGGCGGGGCGGTCATCTACCGGTCGTCGAAGGCGGCCGTGAACATGGTGGGCAAGACCCTCGGCCTGGACCTTGTGGCGCGCGGCATCAGCGTCGTGCTGCTGCATCCCGGCTGGGTAAAGACAGACATGGGCGGACCCAACGCGCTCATCACCACGGAGGAAAGCGTCACCGGCCTGCGGCAGGTCATCGACGGGCTGTCGATCGAGACCACCGGCCGGTTCTTCGACTACAGCGGCAAGGAGATCCCCTGGTGACGCACAACCCCGTGGACCGGCTGATCGCCGGCTTCCGTGGCTTCCACGCCCTTTACTACGAACAGCGGCCGGAGCGCATCCGCGATCTGGTCGACCGCGGCCAGACCCCGAAGGTGCTGATGATCGCCTGTTCCGACAGCCGCGTGGACCCGGCCATCATCACCAATTCCGAGCCGGGGGAGATCTTCATCGTCCGCAACGTCGCCAACATGGTGCCGCCCTATGCGCCGGACGGCGCCTATCACGGTACTTCGGCGGCGCTGGAATATGCGGTGCGCGACCTGAAGGTGGAACACATCGTCATCCTCGGCCATTCGCGCTGCGGCGGCATCCGGGCGCTGATGTCGGCGGCGCAGGATGAAACGGCGCTGGCCGGGCGCGACTTCGTCGGCCAGTGGGTGTCCATCTGCGGCGACGCCGGCGGCCACGAGCATTCGGACGAGGCGGAGAAGGCCGCCATCAAGGTGTCGCTGGAAAACCTGCTCACCTTCCCCTGGGTGGCGGAGCGGGTGGAGGCCGGCAAGCTGGACCTGCACGGGTGGTGGTTCCAGATCGAGACCGGCAATCTGTGGGAACTCAACCGGGAAACCGGGGAGTACGAGAAGCGCGTCTGACCAAAGAAGCGCGCACTCGGTTAGCAGGCCAGACACGGCGCCCCTGCGGCCCGGTCTGGGGAGGAACAGACGGGCGGAGCCGTCGCCGCATCGGGCGGCCGCGGCTCCGCCTTCCAAGGGAGGCGTATCGGCCATGACCAAGGGCCCCATCGAGTTCTACTTCGACTACAGCTCGCCCTACGGCTATCTGGCCGCCACCCTCATCGAGGACATCGGCGCCGCCCACGACCGTCCGGTGGTGTGGAAGCCGATCCTGCTCGGCGTGGTGTTCAAGGCGACGCAGATGGCGCCGCTGACCGAAGTGCCGCTGAAGGGTGACTACTCCAAGCACGATTTCGCCCGCTCCTGCCGCTATCACAACGTGCCCTTCCGCATGCCGGCGGTGTTCCCCATCGCCAGTCAGGCGCCGGCCCGCGGCCATTACTGGCTGTGGGACCAGGACCCGCAGCTGGCCAAGCGCTTCAGCCTGGCCGCCTACAGCGCCTATTTCGTCGAAGGCACCGACGTCTCCGCCCCGGAGGCGAGCGCCGACATCGCCGCCGCCCTGGGGGTGGACCGCGACGCCTTCCTGGCCGCCATCGGCTCGCCCGAGATCAAGGTCCGCCTGAAGCAGGAGACCGAGGCGGCGCTGGCCAAGGGCGTGTTCGGCAGCCCGTTCATGATCGTCGACGGCGAACCGTTCTGGGGCGCCGACCGCCTTCCCATGCTGTCTGCATGGCTCGAACGCGGCGGCTGGTGAGGAGGGGCACGGCATGGCCATGAAGAAAGGCTACCGCGCCCTGGTCGACGAGGCGCTGGCGGAGGTGAAGACCCTCTCCCCGGCCGAGGCGGCGGCGCTGCTGGACGATCCGGCGGTGCAGTTCGTCGACATCCGCGACGTGCGCGAGCTGGAGCGGGCGGGCCTGATCCCCGGCGCCTTCCATGCCCCGCGCGGCATGCTGGAGTTCTGGGTCGATCCCGACAGCCCCTACCACAAGCCGGTGTTCGCCGCGGCGAAGACCTTCGTCTTCTACTGCGCCGCCGGCTGGCGGTCGGCGCTTGCCACCAAGACCGTCCAGGACATGGGCCTTGCGCCCGTGGCCCACATCGACGGCGGGTTCGAGGCCTGGAGCAAGGCCGGCCTCCCCACCGTCGCCCGCCCCGCCCATTCCCCTTCGTCCCAGAAGAACGGCTGAGGTCCTGCCCACCATGACCGTCCTGAAGAGTGCCCTCAACCCCCGGTCCGAGGACTTCCGCGCCAACGCCGCCCACATGGAGCGGCAGGTCGCCGAACTGCGCGAGGTGGTCGCCCGCATCAAGCAGGGCGGCGGCGAGAAGGCGCGCGAGAAGCACCTCGCCCGCGGCAAGCTGCTGCCCCGCGACCGCGTCCGCACCCTGCTGGATGTCGGCTCGCCCTTCCTGGAGTTCAGCCAGCTGGCCGCCTTCCAGATGTACGGCGAGGACGACGTGCCGGCGGCCGGCGTCATCACCGGCATCGGCCGGGTGTCGGGGGTGGAATGCGTCATCGTCGCCAACGACGCGACGGTGAAGGGCGGCACCTACTACCCCATGACGGTGAAGAAGCACCTGCGGGCGCAGGAAATCGCCAAGGAAAACCGCCTGCCGTGCATCTATCTGGTGGACAGTGGCGGCGCCTTCCTGCCCAAGCAGGACGAGGTCTTCCCCGACAAGGAGCACTTCGGCCGCATCTTCTACAACCAGGCCACCATGTCGGCCATGGGCATCCCGCAGATCGCCGTGGTGATGGGATCGTGCACCGCCGGCGGCGCCTATGTGCCGGCCATGTCAGACGAGAGCATCATCGTGCGCAACCAGGGCACCATCTTCCTCGGCGGCCCGCCGCTGGTGAAGGCGGCGACCGGCGAGGAAGTCTCGGCCGAGGACCTGGGCGGCGCCGACGTCCACTGCAAGATCAGCGGCGTCACCGACCACTACGCCATGGACGACACCCACGCCCTGCACCTGGCCCGCCGGGTGGTGGCGAACCTCAACCACCGCAAGCAGGTGCCGCTGGACCTGACGACGCCGGAAGACCCGCTCTACGACCCGCGCGAGATCTACGGCGTCATCCCCAAGGACACCCGCAAGCCCTACGACGTGCGTGAGGTGATCGCCCGGCTGGTGGACGGCTCGCGGTTCGACGAGTTCAAGGCCAACTATGGCAACACCCTGGTCACCGGCTTCGCCCGCATCATGGGCTATCCGGTCGGCATCGTGGCCAACAACGGCATTCTGTTCTCGGAAAGCGCGCTCAAAGGGGCGCATTTCGTGGAACTGTGCAGCCAGCGCGGCATTCCGCTGGTGTTCCTGCAGAACATCACCGGCTTCATGGTCGGGCGGAAGTACGAGAACGGCGGCATCGCTAAGGACGGCGCCAAGATGGTGACGGCGGTGTCCTGCGCCCAGGTGCCCAAGTTCACCGTCCTCATCGGCGGCAGCTTCGGCGCCGGCAACTACGGCATGTGCGGCCGCGCCTATGGCCCGCGCTTCCTGTGGATGTGGCCGAACTCGCGCATCTCGGTCATGGGCGGCGAGCAGGCGGCCGGCGTGCTGGCGACCGTGCGCCGCGACGGCATCGAGGCCCGCGGCGGCCAGTGGCCGGCGGCGGAGGAGGAAGCCTTCAAGGCCCCCATCCGCGAGCAGTACGAGCACCAGGGCCACCCGTTCTATGCCAGCGCCCGCCTGTGGGACGACGGCGTGCTCGACCCGGCGGAGACGCGCATGACGCTGGCGCTCGGCCTGTCCGCCTCGCTCAACGCCCCGATCCCGCCGACCCGCTTCGGCGTGTTCCGGATGTAATGCCCCGAGGGGCGATGCTATCGCCCCTCGACCGGCCCGACCGGGCCGGCGCCGCGCAAGCGGCGTGAGCCAAGGGGGCGGTCAGCCCCCGCCCGGCGCCTGAGGGCAAACCAACCTCTCCGGCGCCCGAGCAAGCCACCGCGTTCCCATGGAACGCGGCCGGCCCGACCGGGCCGGCGCCGCGCAAGCGGCGTGAGCCAAGGGGAGGCGGGAGCCTCCCCGCCCGGCGCCTGAGGGCAAACCAACCTCTCCGGCGCCCGAGCAAGCCACCGCGTTCCCATGGAACGCGGCCGGCCCGACCGGGCCGGCGCCGCGCAAGCGGCGTGAGCCAAGGGGAGGCGGGAGCCTCCCCGCCCGGCGCCTGAGATACCGTGTCGGGCGTCAAGTCGGGACGAAGGGGCGGCGGGTTTTCA
>NZ_BAAAEP010000044.1:0-43647 GCF_039523075.1 Caenispirillum bisanense | reverse complement strand
CGCCCTTGGGCGAGGCCTTGCGCCGGCCGCCGGTCCGGGTGCCGCCGCCGCTGGAGGACGGCCGCCGCGTCTTGGTGGCACCGCCGGCGGCTGCCTTGGCGCCGGCCGGGGCGGCAGCCGCCTTCTTGCCCGTGCCCTTGCGCGCGCCGGCACTGCCGCTGCCGCCGCCGGCGGCCGAGGCGGTGGAGGAACGGGAACGGGAGCCGGAACCGGTCTTTTCAGCCACGAAAACGCATCCTGAGGGAAAGGCGACGGGCGGTGGACGGACCCCGCCGCCACCGCTTGCGCCGCAACCTTAGCACTTTCGTCCAGAGGCTTGAAGAGTCGCCGGAAAGTTTCATTTGCCGGCGATCTTTAGTGGCAGCCGCCGCAACCGTCGCCGGCCTCCGCCAGGCTTTCCAGGATCGGGCAGTCGGGGCGGTCGTCGCCGTGGCAGCGGTCCATCAGGTGGGTGAGGGTGTCGCGCATGGACTGCAGCTCGGCCACCTTGCGGTCGATCTCCTCCACCCGCCGGGCCGCCAGCGCCTTCACATCGGCCGAGGCGCGGGAGCGGTCCTGCCACAGGGCCAGCAGGTCGCCCACGTCCTTCACCGAAAAGCCGAGGCCGCGGGCGTGCTGGATGAAGCGCAGCCGCTCCACGTCCTTGTCGGTATAGACGCGATAGCCGCTGGCGGTGCGTCCGGCCTCGGGGATCAGGTCGATGCTCTCGTAATAGCGGATGGTCTTGGCCGGCACGCCGGACTTCTTCGCCGCCTGGGAGATGTTCATGCCGCACCCCCTTTCCACCGCCGCAGCAGCAGCGAGTTGGACACCACGCTGACGCTGGAGAAGGCCATCGCCGCGCCGGCGATCACCGGCGACAGCATGCCGGCCGCCGCCAGCGGCAGCGCCACCACGTTGTAGGCGAAGGCCCAGAACAGGTTCTGGCGGATCTTGGCATAACCCCGGCGCGACAGTCCCAGGGCATCGGGCAGCAGGCCGGGATCGCCGCGCATGAGGGTGATGCCGGCGGTGTGCATGGCGACGTCGGTGCCGGTGCCCATGGCGATGCCGACATCGGCGGCGGCCAGGGCCGGGGCGTCGTTGACGCCGTCGCCGACCATGGCGACCACATGCCCCTCGGCCTTCAGCCGGGCGACTTCGGCCGCCTTGTCCTCCGGCAGCACCTCGGCCACCACCCGCTCGATGCCGAGGGCGGAGGCCACCGCATGGGCGGCGCGGGGGTTGTCGCCGGTCAGCATCACCGGCACCACGCCGGCCGCCTGCAGGGCGGCGACGGCGCCACGGGCGCTGTCCTTCACCGTGTCGGCGGCGGCCAGGAAGCCGAGCAGGCGGCCGTCGGCCTGCGCCAGCCACATGATGGTGCGGCCCTGTTCCTCCAGCGCCGCCGCCCGCTCGGCCAGCGGCGCCGTCTCCACCGACCGCTCGCGCATCAGACGCGGCGAGCCGAGCAGGATCGACCGCCCCTCCACCACCGCCGCCAGACCGCGCCCGGCCAGGCCCTGGAACTCGGCCACCGGCGGCAGCGCCAGCCCGTGCCCGGAGGCGGCGGCCAGCACCGCCCGCGCCAGCGGATGCTCGCTGCCCTGCTGGGCGGCGGCGGCCAGGCGCAACACCTCGTCCTCGGTCGCGCCGGGGGCGGCGGCGACGTCGGTGAGTGACGGGCGGCCCTCGGTCAGGGTGCCGGTCTTGTCGAAGATGACGGCGGTGACGCCATGGGCGCGCTCCAGCGCCTCGGCGTCCTTGATGAGGATGCCGCGCCGTGCCGCCATGCCCGTCGCCACCATGATGGCGGTGGGCGTGGCGAGGCCGAGGGCGCAGGGGCAGGCGATCACCAGCAGCGACACGGCGGCGACGAAACCGGCCTCCGGCGCCCCGCCGACCAGCCACCAGCCGAGGAAGGTGAGCACCGACAGCGACACCACCACCGGCACGAAGATGGCCGAGATGCGGTCCACCAGCTTCTGCACCGGCGCCTTGGACGCCTGGGCGTTCTCCACCAGCCGGATGATGCGGGCGAGCGTACTTTCCGCCCCCACCGCCGTGGCGCGGACGCGGATCAGCCCTTCGCCGTTGATGGCGCCGCCGGTGACGGCCTCCCCCGGCTCCCTGGTCACCGGCATGCTTTCGCCGGTGATGAGGCTTTCGTCGACCGAGGTGCGGCCCTCCACCACCACGCCGTCCACCGGCAGTCGCTCGCCGGGGCGGACCACCACGATGTCGTCGGCGGCGACCAGTTCGGCCGGCACCTCCAGCACCGCACCGTCGCGCTCCACCCGCGCCGTTTCCGGCCGCAGCTTCATCAGCGCCCGGATGGCGGAGGCGGCGCCGCGCTTGGCCCGCGCCTCCAGCACCTTGCCGAGCAGCACCAGGGTGATCACCACCGCCGCCGCCTCGAAATAGAGGCCGTGGTGGTCGTCGCCGGCCAGCACCCGCCAGGTGGAGAGCCCCCAGGCGGCGCTGGTACCGAGCGCCACCAGCACATCCATGTTGCCCGCGCCGCCCTTCAGGCTGTTCCAGGCGCCGGTGTAGAAGCGCCAGCCGATGACGAACTGCACCGGCGTCGCCAGCGCCAGCTGCCACCAGCCGGGCAGCATGGCGCCGCCCAGCAGCTCCGCCACCATGCCGCCCACCAGCGGCAGGGTGAGCACGGCGGCGGCGGCCAGGATCAGCAGTTCGCGCCGGTTTTCGGCCTGCCGGCGGCGCTCCGCCTCCTCCCCCGCCGCGGCACCGGAAACCGCCGGCGCCGCCTCGAAGCCGGCGCGGCGGATGGCGGCGATGACATCGGCCGGCGTCGCCACACCGTCGAGCACGGTGACCGACGCCCGCTCCGTCGCCAGATTGACCGAGGCGGAACGCACCCCCGGCAGCTTGCCCACCACCCGCTCGATGCGGGTGGCGCAGGCGGCGCAGGTCATGCCGGATATGGCGAGGTCGAGGGTCGACTCGGGCACCGAGAAGCCGGCGCGGCCCACCGCCCCCGCCAGATCGGGCACGGCGACGGCGGCGGGGTCATAGCGGATGTCGGCACGCTCGGCGGCCAGCGACACCTGCGCCGCCGCGACGCCCGCCGTCTTCGTCAGCACCCGTTCCAGCCGGGTGGCGCAGGCGGCGCAGGTCATGCCGCGCACCGGCAGCACGACTCGGGCTGCGTCGGACCCGCTGACGGGCGCCGGCGACTCTGCGGCGGCGGTCTGTTGGGCCATGGTGATGATCCTTCCCAAAACTGGAATGTTGACCCCAATGTGGGCGTTCCAGCGGCTGGAAGGTCAAGGGCCTTGCGCCCCTTCCCCGGACGGGGTGCCCCCTTCGCAGCTAAATACCTGTGATAATTCGACCTTCTCAGTCATTGACATAAATCTGTAACCTGGGCGTCATAAAGCTTTCCCACGTCGCCGGTATAAGGGAGGGCGAACACTCGCCGGTGGTTTCGCGCAGGGGTACACAAGGCGCTCGGCGGGTTCGGCCTTAATCATCCTCCAACCGCAAGAGAGGAAACACCATGACCGTCCTGTCCACGCTGAGCCGCCGCACGCTGCTGAAGGCGTCCGCCGCCGGCGCCGCCGTTCTGGCCGCTCCCGCCCTGGTGCGCAATGCCCGTGCGTCGTCGGGCGAGGTGAAGATCTTCGCCTGGGCCGGCTACATCTCCGACGAGATGCTCGCCGACTTCCAGCAGAAGACCGGCATCAAGGCGACCTACACCCCCTACGGCACCAATGACGAGCTGCTGAACCAGCTGCGCGCCACCAAGGGCCGCGGCTTCGACCTGATCATGCCGACCGTCGACCGCGTGCCGAACTACGTCGACTTCGGCCTGGTGCAGCCCATCGACGACAGCAAGATCAAGTGGGACGGCGTCATCTCCGCCCTGGTGAAGGGCTCCGAGACCCGCGGCGCCATGGTCGACGGCAAGCGTTACCAGGTGCCGTCCGACTGGGGCACCGAGGCGCTGGCCTTCAACCGCGACAAGGTGAAGGCGGAATACGGCACCCTGTCCTATGGCGACCTGCTGCGCGACGACCTGGGCGGCAAGATCACCCTGCGCGGCCATTCCTCGCTCATCGGCATCGGCCTCTACCTGGAGAGCATCGGCAAGCTGCCGCACCCGCTGATGGAGCAGTTCAAGCCCGGCAACGAGGCGGTCGCCCGCGCCAACTTCGACGCCATCCTGGCCGAGGCCGTGAAGGCGAAGAAGAACGTGGTGCAGTTCTGGACCAACGAGAACGAAGCCCAGGGCGCCTTCCGCACCAACGGCGCCGTGCTCGGCCAGACCTGGGACTCCACCGCCTACGCCCTGCAGAAGGAAAACCTGCCCATCGGCTTCATGGCGCCGAAGGAAGGCGCGCTGGCGTGGATGGAAGGCTTCAGCATTCCGGCCGGCGCCGAGAACCTTGAGCAGGCCTATGCCTTCATCAACTGGTTCTACACCCCGGAAGCGGGCGCCATGTACACCGAGAAGAGCGGCATCGCCAGCGCCTCGGTCGGTGCCGAGGACAAGCTGGGCGAGACCTGGAAGTCCTTCGTCACCGAAGCCTATCCGGCCGATGCGCTGGACAAGCTGTGGTGGTGGCCGGTGCAGGACCCGGCCTATGTCGCCATCCGCAACGAGTACCAGGACCGCTTCCTGTCGGCCTGACCTGTCCCGTAAGGACCGGCCGCCCGCGGCGCTTCGGCGCCCGGGCGGCCGTCCCCGTTTCTGACGAGGCCCCATGAGCCAGAGCGTCGATCTCGACCACGTCACCATGCGCTTCGGCGACTTCACCGCCGTACGCGATGCCCACCTGACCATCAACGGCGGCGAGTTCTTCAGTTTCCTCGGCCCGTCCGGCTGCGGCAAGACCACCATCCTGCGCCTGATCTCCGGCTTCATCGAGCCGACCGAAGGCGCGGTGCGCATCGGCGGCCAGGACATGCGCGGCCTCGGCCCCAACCGGCGGCCGACCACGCTCATCTTCCAGAACCTCGCCCTGTTTCCGCTGATGACGGTGGCCGAGAACATCGCCTTCGGCCTGGAGGTGCGCGGCGTGCGCCGCGACGTGCGCCGCAAGCGCGCCGACGAACTGCTGGAGCTGGTGGCCCTGCCCGGCATCGGCGACAAGCGGGTGTCGGAGCTGTCGGGCGGGCAGAAGCAGCGCGTCGCCATCGCCCGCGCCCTGGCGGTGGAGCCGCAGGTGCTGCTGCTGGACGAGCCGCTGTCGGCGCTTGATCTGAAGCTGCGCCAGCACATGCGGTCGGAACTGCGGTCGCTGCAGAAGCGCACCGGCGTCACCTTCATCTACATCACCCACGACCAGGGCGAGGCGCTGGCCATGTCCGACCGGGTGGCGGTGATGGACGTCGGCCGCATCGAGCAGGTGGACACCCCCGAACGCCTCTACGACGACCCGGCCAGCCCCTTCGTCGCCGGCTTCGTGGGCGAGAACAACCGCTTCCCCGGCCGCGTCACCGACATCCTCGACGGCCTCGCTTGCGTCGACACCCCCGCGGGGCGGCTGGTGGCGCGGGCCGGCGACGGCGTGCGCAGCGGCGATGCGGTGATCCTGTTCGCCCGGCCGGAGCGCATGCGCATCATTTCCCCGCGCGACGGCAGCGTGGCGGAGAACCGCATCCCGGTCACCGTCGCCGACCGCGCCTTCGAAGGCGCCTTTGCGCTCTATTCCCTCGTCACCGCCGGCGGTCACCGGCTGAGCGCCCATCTGGTTCATACCGGCAGCGAGGGCATCCGCCCCGACATCGGCGAGACCACCGTCGTCGCCTTCCGCCCGCACGAGGCGGTGGTGCTGCCCGCCCCCGCCGACGGCCGCGTCGGCGCCGATGCCGACGCCGGGGCGGAGGCCGTGGCATGACCACCCTCGTCCGCCGCTACGGCTGGCCGCTCGCCGGCATCATCCTGCTGCTGTGCGTGTGGTGGGTGGTGGTGATGGTCATCCTGCCGCAGCTGGTGATGGTGGACTATTCCTTCCGCTTCAACCTGCTGCCCCGCGACATCGGCACCGAGAAGGACGTCTGGACGCTCAGGAACTACCAGACCCTGTGGGGCAACCAGATCCACCTCGCCATCTTCTTCAAGACCATCTGGGCGAGCTGCCTGGTCACCGCCGTCACCTTCCTGGTCTGCTATCCCATCGCCTATTACATGGCGCAGGTGGCGCGCGGGCCGCGGGCGGGGCTGTTCGCCGTGCTGCTCATCATCCCCTACTGGGTGAACGAGATCCTGCGTACCTTCGCGTGGTACATCCTGCTGTCGCGCGGCGGCCCCATCAACGAGGCGCTGATGGCCCTCGGCCTGATCGGCGAGCCCATCGACCTGAAGCAGGGCGATGTCGGCGTCATCCTCGGCATGGTCTATGCCTACATCCTGTTCATGGTGTTCCCGCTCTACACCGCCATGGAGAGCCTGGACCGCAACCAGATCGAGGCCGCCCGCGACCTTGGCGCCTCCATCCCGCGCATCCACTGGCGGGTGGTGATCCCGCATTCCAAGCCGGGCATCGCGACGGGCTGCATCATGACCTTCATGCTTGCCGCCGGCTCCTACGCCGTGCCGGCGCTGCTGGGGTCGCCGGGCAGCCGGTGGTTCACGGAAATCATCTACAACTGGTTCTTCGAAGGCGGCGACTGGCCGCAGGGGTCGGCCTATGCCTTCATCCTGCTGCTGCTCTGCCTCGGGTTCATCCTGCTCATGCTGAAGCTGTTCAAGGTGCGGCTGGGGGACATCGCGAAATGACCGACGTGGCCCCCGACCGCCTTGCCGCCCTGGCCGAAGCCCAGGCGCCCCGCCCTCACCCCCGGCCGCGCCGCTCCGCCGCCCCCGCCACCTCGGGCGCCGAGCGCCTGCGGCGCGGGCTGACGCGGTTCTATCTGGTGCTGTTCTTCGCCTATCTGTTCCTGCCGCTCGCCATCATGTCGGCGGCCACCTTCAACGACAGCCGCTTCCCGACCGTGCTGCCGTGGGTGGGCACGACCACCAAATGGTTCGGCGTGCTGCTGGACGACCGGCTGATGTGGGACGCCCTGTGGACCAGCCTGATCGTCGGCGCCGGCGTGGTGGCGGTGTCACTGCCCACCGGCGTCGCCGCCGCCCTGCTGCTGAGCAGCCTGCACGCGCGGGCGCGCAACATCGTCTATGCCCTGATGGTGTCGCCGCTGCTGACGCCGGGGGTGATCATCGGCATCTCGACGCTGATCTTCTGGGACCGCGCCTTCGGCATGGCCGGCGGCGTGGTGCTGACCATCCTGGCGCAGGCGAGCTTCATCACCGGCTATGTCATGCTGATGGTGCTGGCGCGCATGCAGCGCTTCGATCCGGGGCTGGAGGAAGCGGCGCTCGATCTGGGCGCCAGCCATGCCCAGGTGTTCCGCCGCATCACCCTGCCCTTCCTGATGCCGGCCCTGGGTGCGGCGGCCGTCATCGCCTTCCTGCAGAGCTTCGAGAACTACAACACCACCCTGTTCGTGAAGGGCCTCGACACCACGCTGACGGTCTATCTGGCGAGCCAGGTGCGCACCGGCCTGACGCCGGCGGTGAATGCGCTCGGCGTCATCCTCATCGGCATCACGGTGGCGGGGGCGGTGCTGTACGAAGTGAAGCGGCGGGCCGACCTGCGCCGGCAGGAAGGGCGGTAAGGCAGGCGGCACCGGCGCCGCCGCCACCCCCTACCCCTCCTGCTGCGCCAGGTCTGCCAGCGTCTTCAGCAGGCGCTTGGCGCCGTCGATGCGTTCCTTCGGCGTTTCCCACTTGCGCTGCACCACCAGCCGGTGATCGGGGCGGACCTTCACCGTCCCCACCTGCTGGCTGATGAAGCGCACCAGGCCGGCCGGGTTGGGGAACCTGTTCTCGCGGAAGCCGACCACCGCGCCCTTCGGCCCGGCGTCCAGCTTCTCGACGCAGGCGATGCGGCAGAAGGCCTTGATCGCCACGATCTCCAGCAGGTTTTCCACCTCCGGCGGCAGCGGACCGAAGCGGTCGATCATCTCGACGGCCAGCGCCTCGATCTCCTGGCTGTCGGTCACGTCGCCGATGCGGCGGTAGAACGACAGCCGCAGGCCGAGATCCTTGACGTAGGTGTCGGGGATCAGCACCGCCGTCCCCAGGTTGATGCTGGGCGCCCAGTCGCTCGCCACGTCGTCGCCCAGGCCCTCGCCCGACTTGGCGGAGGCGACGGCTTCCTCCAGCAGGTGCTGGTACAGCTCGATGCCCACTTCCTTGATGTGGCCCGACTGCTCGTCGCCCAGCAGGTTGCCGGCGCCGCGGATGTCGAGGTCGTGGCTGGCGAGGTTGAAGCCGGCGCCGAGCGTATCCAGCGTCTGCATCACCTGAAGCCGCTTTTCCGCCGCCGCCGTCAGCGGCTTGTTGGGCGGCAGGGTCAGGTAGGCATAGCCGCGCGCCTTGCCGCGCCCGACGCGCCCGCGCAACTGGTAGAGCTGCGCCAGCCCGAACATGTCGGCGCGGTGGACGATGATGGTGTTCACCGACGGCATGTCGAGGCCGGATTCGATGATGTTGGTCGCCAGCAGGATGTCGTATTCGCCGTCGGCGAAGGCGGTCATCACCTCTTCCAGCTGGGTCGGCGCCATCTGGCCGTGGGCGATGGCCACCTTCACCTCGGGCACCAGACGGCTGAGGCGGTCGGCCACCCGGTCGATGTCGGCCAGCCGCGGGCAGACGTAGAAGCACTGGCCGTTGCGGTAGCGCTCGCGCAGGATCGCCTCGCGCACCACCACGCCGTCGAAGGGCAGCACGAAGGTGCGCACCGCCAGGCGGTCCACCGGCGGAGTGGCGATGATGGACAGTTCCCGCACGCCGGTCAGCGCCAGTTGCAGGGTGCGCGGGATCGGCGTCGCCGTCAGGGTGAGAACGTGGACGTCGGCGCGGAACTGCTTCAGCCGCTCCTTGTGCGCCACGCCGAAGTGCTGTTCCTCGTCGACGATGACGAGGCCGAGGCGCTTGAAGGTCACCGACTTCGCCAGCACCGCATGGGTGCCGACCACGATGTCGAGGGTGCCGTCGGCCAGTTCCTTCTTGGTGGCCGCCGCGTTCTTCGCCGTCACCAGCCGCGACAGCTGGCCGATGCGCAGCGGCATGCCCTGGAAGCGATCCAGGAAGGCGCGGTAGTGCTGGCGGGCGAGCAGGGTCGTCGGCACCACCACCGCCACCTGCATGCCCGACATGGCGGCGACGAAGGCCGCCCGCAGCGCCACTTCCGTCTTGCCGAAGCCGACGTCGCCGCACACCAGCCGGTCCATGGGACGCCCCTTGCCGAGGTCGTCGATGGTGTCGGAAATGGCCTTCAGCTGGTCTTCGGTCTCGGTATAGGGGAAGCGGGCGCAGAACTCGTCCCACAGCCCTTCCGGCGGCGTCAGGCTCTGGGCCGGCTTCAGCTGGCGCACGGCGGCGATGCGGATGAGCTGTTCCGCCATGTCGCGGATGCGCTCCTTCAGCTTGGCCTTGCGCGCCTGCCACGCCGGGCTGCCCAGGCGGTCGAGCGTCACCCCCGCCGTCTCCGAGCCGTAGCGGCTGAGGACGTCGATGTTCTCCACCGGCAGGAACAGCTTGTCGCCGCCGTCGTAGATCAGGCGCAGGCAGTCGTGCGGGGCGCCGCCAACCTGCAGCGTCTCCAGCCCGTCGTAGCGGCCGATGCCGTGTTCCACATGCACCACCAGATCGCCTTCGGCCAGCGCCGAGACGTCCTGGATGAATTTGTCGCTTTTCTTCTTCTTGCGGGCCGGGCGGGCAAGCCGGTCGCCCAGCACGTCCTGTTCCGAGATCAGCGCCACGTCAGGGCCGGTGAAGCCGTGCTCCAGCCCCAGCACCAGCATGGCGACGCCCTTGGGGCCGACCTTGCGGGCGTCGGCCCAGGTATCGACGTACTCCAGCCCGGCGATACCATGCTCGCGCATGACGCCGCCGATGCGGTCGCGCGAGCCGGCGGAATAGCAGCACATGACCACCGTGCGGCCCTGCTGCTGCAAGCCGACCACATGCTGGCGCAGGGCGTCGTAGACGTTCTCCCCCGGCCGGGCGCGGACATCGGCGAAGTCGCGGCCCGGCAGGCCGCCGTAGTCCACGGCGGTGGAACCCACATCCGGCGCCGCGAAGGGCGAGAACAGGGCGTGCGGGCGGGCATTCAGCAGGCGGTCGAACTCGTCGCCGACCAGATACAGCCGCTCCGGCGGCACCGGGCGGTAGACGAAGCCGCCCTCGGCCATGTTCTGGTCGGAGAGGGTGCGGCGGGCCTCGTAGTATTCCTGCACCATGTCCAGGCGGGCGGTGCGCGCTTCCATGGCCTGGTGGTCGAGCGTCACCACCGCCTCGGGCACATAGGCGAACAGGGTGTCGAGGCCGTCGTGGAACAGCGGCAGCCAGTGTTCCATGCCGTTGAACTTGCGGCCCTCGGAGATCGACTCATAGAGCGGGTCGCCGCCCGTGGCCGCCCCGAACAGCTCGCGGTAGCCGGTGCGGAAGCGGGCGATGCCGTCGTCGTCGAGGAACACTTCCGACATGGGCTTCAGCAGCACCTGCTCAGCCTTGCCGGTGGTGCGCTGGGTCATGGGATCGAAGGTGCGGATGCCGTCCACCTCGTCGCCGAACAGGTCGACACGGAACGGTTCGTCGCTGCCGGGCGGGAACAGGTCGATGATGCCGCCGCGCACCGCGTATTCGCCGGGCTCCATCACCTGTTCGGCGCGGCCGTAGCCGTTGCGGGCGAGGTAGAGCGACAGCTCTTCCATGTTCACCGTGCCGCCGAGGCGGATGGCGAACACCACCTGCGCCAGTTCCTCCCGCCGCGGCACGCGCTGCACGGCGGCGCCCACCGTCGCCAGCACGATGCGCGGCCCCTCGCCACCGGTTCGCGGCTGGCCGAGGCGGGAGAGCGCGTCGATGCGCCGCGCCACGATGTCGACGTTGGGGCTGACGCGGTCGTAAGGCACGCAGTCCCACGCCGGGATCTCCAGTACCTCCACATCCGGCGCAAAGACCGCCAGCGCCTCGCGCAGGGTGGCGAGGCGCACGTCGTCGCGGGCAATGTGGAGGAGTTCCGGGGCGACGCCGGAGCGGGCGAGGTCGGCCAGGAACAGGGCGTCCATGCCTTCCGGCAGGCCGGCGACGGTGCGGCGGCCGGCGGCGGCGAACAGCCTTTCGAAGTCGGACACCGGCCGGCTCACCGATAGGCTTCGCGGTCGGCGGGCTCGAAGGCCTTCAGCATGGCGAAGACATCGTGATCGTGGCGGGCCGGCACCGGCTGGCGGTCCATCACCCAGTCCATGATGTCGAGGTCGAGTTCGTCCATCAGGTTTTCCAGCCGATCCACCTGATCGGGCGTCAGGCTGTCGATATGGGTCTCGACGAAGCGGCCGATCATCACGTCGGCCTCCTTCATGCCACGGTGGTTGGCGCGATAGATCAGGCGCTTGCGGCGAATCTCGTCCACGGGGGCTTGTCCTGCTCTGCTGGTACGCGGGCGGTGCGGTAGGATATATAGCCTCCACACCCTCCTGTCAGCAGCCGTCCGACCCGAGACATGCGCCCCGAGATCCTCTACCCCCTGTTCGCCCCCCTGACGGTGCTGCCGGGCGTCGGCCCCAAGCTGGCGCCGCTGGTGGAGCGTCTGGTGGAGGGTCCGCATGTGGTGGACCTGCTGTGGCACCTGCCGAGCGGCATGATCGACCGCCGCTTTTCGCCGCCGCTGACCGAGGTGCCGGAGGGCCGCGTCTGCACCTTTGTCGTCCGCGTGCTGGAGCATCACAGCGGCTTCGGTCCGCGCTCGCCGACGCGGGTGGTGTGCGGCGACGGCTCCGGCGGGCGGCTCCATCTGGTCTATTTCCACCTCAAGCGCGGCTTCATCGAGAAGATCCTGCCCATCGGCGCCACCCGAGTCGTTTCCGGCAAGGTCGAGTTCAGCAGCTATAACGAGCCGCAGATCGTCCACCCCGACCACGTCGGCCCGCCGGAAGACCTGGAGGGGTTGCAACGGGTGGAGCCGGTCTATCCCATGACCGCCGGCGTGCAGCCGCGGGTGCTGGGCAAGGCCATGCTGGGGGCGCTCGGCCGGGTGCCGGTGCTGCCGGAGTGGCTCGACCCGGCGCTGAAGGCCCGCCACGGCTGGACCGACTGGGACGCCGCCCTGCGCACCGCCCACGCGCCGGAGGACGACGAGGACCTGAGCGCCATGGCCCCGGCCCGCATGCGGCTGGCCTATGACGAGCTGCTAGCGAACCAGCTGGCGCTGCTGCTGGTGCGGCAGAGCCAGCGGCGCCTGTCCGGCCGGGCGCTGACGGGCGACGGCCGGCTGCGCGACACGGTGCTGGCCGCCCTGCCCTTCGCGCTGACCGGCGCCCAGGCGCGCAGCCTGGAGGAAATTTACGCCGACATGGCGGAGCCGACGCGCATGCTGCGGCTGCTGCAGGGCGATGTCGGCTCCGGCAAGACGGTGGTGGCGCTGCTCGCCATGCTGAACGCGGTGGAGACCGGCGCCCAGGCGGCCATGATGGCGCCGACGGAAATCCTCGCCCGCCAGCATCTGGCGACCCTGGAACCGCTGGCCAGGGCCGCCGGCGTGCGCATCGGCCTGCTGACCGGGCGCGACAAGGGCAAGGCGCGCGAGGCGCTGCTGGCGGAACTGGCGGCCGGGTTCATCGACATCGTGGTCGGCACCCACGCCCTGTTCTCCGAGGACGTGGCGTTCAAGGATCTCGGCATGGCGGTGATCGACGAACAGCACCGCTTCGGCGTCCACCAGCGCCTGCAACTGGCTGCCAAGGGCCGGGCGCCGGACGTGCTGGTGATGACGGCGACGCCCATCCCGCGCACCCTCACCCTGACGCTCTACGGCGACATGGATGTCAGCCGCCTGGACGAGAAGCCGCCCGGCCGCAAGCCGGTGCAGACCCGCACCGTCTCCACCAGCCGCCTGGACGAGATCGTCGGCGCCGTCGACCGCGCCGTGCAGGGCGGTGCCAAGGTCTACTGGGTGTGCCCGCTGGTGGAGGAGAGCGAGGTTTCCGACATGGCCGCCGCCGAAGAACGCTGGGCGCACCTGCGCGAGCACTTCGGCGACCGCGTCGGCCTCGTCCACGGCAAGATGAAGCCGGCTGACAAGGACCGGGTGATGGAAGCCTTCGCCGGCGACGGGCTCGACGTGCTGGTGGCGACGACGGTGATCGAGGTCGGCGTCAACGTGCCGGAGGCGACGGTGATGATCATCGAGCACGCCGAACGTTTCGGCCTCGCCCAGCTGCACCAGCTGCGCGGCCGCATCGGGCGTGGCGACCAGGCCTCCACCTGCCTGCTGCTGTTCGCCGAGCCGGTGAGCGAGACGGCCCGCGCCCGCCTGACCATCATGAAGGACACCGAAGACGGCTTCCGCATCGCCGAGGAAGACCTGCGCCTGCGCGGCGGCGGCGAAGTGCTGGGCACCCGCCAATCGGGCCTGCCGGAATTCAAGCTGGCCGACCTGGCGGTCCACGGCGAGTTGCTGGCGATTGCCCGCGACGACGCCCGCCTGATCGTCGACCGCGACCCCGACCTGCAAGGCGACCGCGGCAAGGCGCTGCGGGTGCTGCTCTACCTGTTCGAACGCGACGAAGGCGTGAAGACCCTGCGCAGCGGGTGAGGCTGTTTTCTTTCACCACCAAGACACAAAGACACCAAGGGGGCTGTGCAGGCGGCAGGTACTCCCCAAGCCCGCATGCAGAAGGATTCCTGCGCGCTGCGCGCGCACCGGATCATGCCGGACAGGAAGGTGTGCGACCACCATCCCGCCGCAGCCTCTTTGTGTCTTGGTGTCTTGGTGTCTTGGTGGTTCAACAAAACCCCTACTTGAGCCCCCGATCCCGCTGGATCTGGTCCCACGCCGCGTTGATGGTCTTCATCTTTTCCTCGGCGACGGAGATGAATTCCTCCGGCAGGCCCTGGGCCGCCAGAGCGTCCGGGTGGTTTTCCCGCAGCAGTTTGCGGTAGGCCGCCTTCAGCTCGTCGTCGGAGGCGGAGCGGGCGGCGCCCAGCACCGCGTAAGGGTCCGGCCCGCCGCCCATGGCGCGGGAGCGGCCGCCGTCTCCGCCGCCGCCGGCGCCGCCATAGCCGGTGCCGGCCGAGCGGGCGCGGGCCACCGCCGCCGCATCCAGCCCGAAGATCTCCGCCACCCGGGCAAGGAAGGTTTCCTCCGCCGGGTGCAGGTCGCCGTCGGCGCGGGCGATGAGGTAGAGGGCGGTCAGCAGTTCCTCCAGCACCGCCGGGCTGTCGCGGAACAGGCCGGCGATCTGGCGGGCGTAGACCTCGAACCCGTCCGACGACTGGCGGGCGGCATCGAACACCTTGCCCACCGTCGCCACTTCCTCCGGCGGAATGCGGAAGATGCGCTTGAAGGCGTCGATTTCCGCCCGCGTCACCACTCCGTCGGCCTTGGCCATCTTGGCCGCCAGCGTCACCACCGCCACCGTGAAGGCGACCTGGCGGGCGCGTTCCTTCATCGCCCCCAGGGCATCGCCGTCGAACAGGCGCGGCTTGTCGTCGCCCTGGCGGTTGCGGTCGTGCGCCATGTGGCCCACCGCCACGCCGATCAGCGCCCCCAGCGGACCGCCGAGCAGCAGCCCGGCCGCACCACCGATGATCTTGCCCCAGATGCTCATGCCTGCGTCGTCCGTTACCCGCTGTTCTTGACGGAAGGTTTCGCGAGCCTGCACCATGCGGGCCGCCCGTTCCAGTCCCAAACGCGAAGGACCCGCCTGTCGTGCCCGCCACCCGCGAAGACCTGCTCGCCCTGCTGGACCGCCTGGGCGTCGCCCACACCACCTACGACCACATCCCCGTGTACACGGTGGAGGAGGGCAATCAGGTGTGGCACACCATCCCCGGCCGCCACTGCAAGAACCTGTTCCTGAAGGACGGCAAGGGCAAGCTGTGGCTGGTCACCGCCCCCAGCGACCGCGCCATCGACCTCAAGACCCTGCCGGAGAAGATTGGCTCCAAGCGCCTGTCCTTCGGCAAGCCCGAGCTGTTGATGGAAGTGCTGGGCGTCGCGCCCGGCTCGGTCACGCCCTTCAGCCTGGTCAACGACACCGAACGCCGCTGCACCGTGGTGTTCGACGCCGAGATGATGGCCGAGCCCCTGTGCGGCTACCACCCGCTCGACAACGCCGCCACCACGGTCATCCACCCCGACGGCCTGCGCGCCCTGGTCGCCCACACCGGGCACGAGATGCACGTCGTCGACTTGCGTTGATTAAGTAACCCCCCGTTTCCCCCTTTGCCCGTGAGGCTGCCATGCCCGAAGGAACCGCCGCCCTGACGCCCCGCACCGCCCCCGACGCCCTCATCGCCGAGCTGAAGAGCCTGCTCGGCGACCGCCTCTCCACGGCGGCCGCGGTGCGCGAGCAGCACGGTCGCGACGAGAGCTTCCACCCCGTCGCGCCGCCCGATGCCGTCGCCTTCGCGCAGTCGACCGAGGAGGTGGCGGAGATCGTCAAGGCCTGCGCCCGGCATGGCGTGCCGGTGGTGCCCTTCGGCACCGGCACCTCGCTGGAGGGGCATGTGGCGGCCATCCACGGCGGCATCTGCATCGACGTCAGCGGCATGAACCGCATCCTGGCGGTGCGGCCGGAGGACATGGACGTCACCGTGCAGGCAGGCGTCACCCGCAAGCAGCTGAACGAGCACCTGCGCGACACCGGCCTGTTCTTCCCCATCGACCCCGGCGCCGACGCCAGCCTCGGCGGCATGGCGGCCACCCGCGCCAGCGGCACCAACGCCGTGCGCTACGGCACCATGCGCGAGAACGTGCTGGCCCTGACCGTGGTGCTCGCCGACGGCCGCATCATCCGCACCGCCCGCCGCGCCCGCAAATCCGCCGCCGGCTACGACCTGACGCGGCTGTTCGTCGGCTCGGAAGGCACGCTGGGCGTCATCACCGAGGTGACGCTGAAGCTCTACGGCATCCCCGAGGCCATCCTGTCGGCCGTCTGCCCCTTCCCCGGCGTGGCGGAGGCGGTGAACACCGTCATCCAGACCATCCAGACCGGTGTGCCCATCGCCCGCATCGAGTTCCTGGACGACAACCAGATCCGCGCCGTCAACAGCTTCTCCAAGACCTCGTATGCTGAGGTGCCGACCCTGTTCTTCGAGTTCCACGGCTCCGACGCCGGCGTCGCCGAGCAGGTGGAGATGGTGCAGGCCATCGCCGCGGAGCACGGCGGCACCGACTTCCAGTGGGCCCGCTCCACCGAGGACCGCGAGCGCCTGTGGCACGCCCGTCACAATGCGTACTATGCCGGCCTGAGCATGAAGCCGGGCGGCAAGGGCTTCTCGTCGGACGTCTGCGTGCCGATCTCCCGCCTGGCCGAGTGCATCGTCGAGACCAAGAAGGACCTGGAGGCCTCCGCCCTGTTCACCGCCGTGGTCGGGCACGTGGGCGACGGCAACTTCCACGTCCTCTTCGTCTTCGACCCCGACAACCCCGCCGAGGTGGCCGAAGCCAAGCGCCTGAACGCCCGCGTGGTCGACCGCGCGCTCGCCATGGACGGCACCTGCACGGGCGAACACGGCGTCGGCCTCGGCAAGATGCAATACCTGGAAGCCGAACACGGCCGCGACGCCCTGGACGTCATGGCGGCCGTGAAGCGGGCGCTCGACCCGGCGAACATCATGAATCCGGGGAAGGTGGTGGGGGTGTGAGGGCCGGGGGCGGCCGCTGCCGGGTGACGGTGGCGGTCGCTTCGTTCTCAAGGGCATCTGCTGCGGGAGGGAGCCTATGACGCGACGGCCGGTGACGACCGGGTGCGGAGGCGGAGTGGTGAGGTGCGGCAGGCCCGCATCGAAGACCCGGAAGACATCCTCGCCGCCCGCGATGCTTCGGGCGGCGAGGCCCTGCCCCTGGACTACGCCCGCCGCATCATCATGGACGAGTCCCACCCTGTCCGCGTCTGGCGCGAATACCGCGGCCTGACGGTGGACGCGCTGCCCGAGCGGGCGGGGATGGAGCCTGGGTACGTGGCGGAGATTGAAACTGGCGACAACGTCGGCAGCACCACTGCCTACCACCAACTTGCAGCGGCGCTGGAGACGACTGTGGTTGCGCTGGTGATGCGCAGCAAGCCAGACAGCATATAGTTCTTGCTAGCCAAGCAGCGCTGACAGGCTTGTTAGGTTATCAACCCAAGGTTTATTTAGCGGATGGCTCAATTCCACCGTCGGCGCATTATGTTTATTCTAGATTATGACTAAGTTGAAAAAGGTGCTGCATTAATGAATTATGCACTTTCGTTTTGAGTGGTTGCGTGAGACAGTATCTTGAGCAAACCATCAGGAGGGGGGGGGGTGTGGTGGCGGTTGTTGGCATCGAGATGAAGCAAGGAGAAGTAAGGTACTGTGTCCTAGATGGAACAAGGCAGAGCCCGACCTTCGTTGAGCACGGCGTTAAGCATTTTGGCTTACCTGCGGAAGCGCCAGAGTTGATGGATTTTTTCCGGCAGACCTTTGAAGAAATCATCAATACATATAAGCCTGAAGCGGTAGGATATCGGATTGCTCTGTCGGTGCCGCCGAGTGTTAAGAAGGCAGAGCAGTATCCATATCTCTATTTCTCTTGCGGGATGCTCTGCCTTATCTGTCATGACAACAACATTCCGGCGACGATGTTTAATGGAAATTCTTTTGGCGCGGCGTTTTTTGGTGGTGCCAAGGGAAACAAGATGACTTTGTGTGACGGGATTGTCGGCCAGCACCCACCGAAGTGGGATGATTCTGCTCGGATGGCAGCTTTGGCGGCGTTGGGGGTTTTGTCGTGATTCCGGTATGCCATCCTGATGCGTTTCGCGAAGACGAAGAGGTCCTGTCTAAGTATAGGATCATCAAGGGCTTAAAAAGTGGTGCTCATGGGAGCGTCTATCTGGCCTATAATTTCATCGCAGATAGGCAGGTTGCCTTAAAAAAGATACCGATTAATGGGGAACATGAATATTCAAGGATAATTGAGTCCAGAGCCCAAAGTCTTTGCGATCACCGAAACGTTGTTAAATTTTACTCTGGTGATGTCGCTGAGAGGAATAATAAGAGCTTTCTACTCATAGAAATGGAGTATATTCCTGAGGGGTCTCTGGCTGATAGGATCGAATGCGAGTTTGTTCCAGTCGTAGATTCTGTTGGATATATTAAGGACGTTCTTTTTGCACTGGAACGTGCCAATAGCTTGGGAATAATTCATCGTGATGTTAAGCCGGCAAACATTATGTTGTCCAGGCCAAACGCAAAATTGTCTGACTTTGGGGTTGCCTACGACATGAACCTCGGAATGGAGGTTCTGCCGAACCGTTTCTATCTGCCGCACGGATCGCCAGAGGCAATTTCAGGTGACAATTTTGGGCCTCAGTCGGATGTTTTTTGTTCTGGTGTTGCTCTTTTTTCTGCCGTCAATAATATTTCAGGTATTAGCGGTATTGTTAATGCGCGTATTTCGGACGCGGACTTTTGGTCTGCTGTCAAGGCAGGTTCTCTGATTAATAAAATCGGATTTGAAAAGTACGTTCCGAATAAAGTGAGGCGTATAATATCGACGGCTTGCGCTATTGATCTTGGCGTTCGCTACAAGGTATGTCGTGAATTTAGAAATGCCCTGGAAAGAATCCGTTTTAAGAACGACTGGGTCCCCACTAGCTCAGATCAGACGCAATGGAGATCTTCGCTTGATAAGGGTTCCGAAATTGTCATATCTGGAACGAAGCGATATACAGTTGATTTGGTTGTAGGTGGGCGCAGGGTTCGTCCGCGCCAGACTCAGCATGACCTTCTGTCAGATGCGAAGGCAGCCGTACTAAAATTGGTTCGTGACACTACGGCGGAATAGAATCACCTCTCCCACAAAGGCAATGGTAACTATGCCTGGAACTCCGTTCTTCCCACCCTACCCCAACCTCCGCTACCCTCCCGCCCCAGCACCAACAACCGCACCCAAGGGAGGGGCATCCCCATGAGTCATCTGCGCAAATACCCCGATGCCGAGGGGTTCTTCGGGAAGTTCGGCGGCAGTTTCATTCCGCCCGAGCTGGTGCCGCACATGCAGGCCATCACCGATGCCTACCTGCGCATCTCGCGGTCGGCGCAGTTCGTCAATGAGCTGCGCCACATCCGCAAGCACTTCCAGGGCCGGCCCACCCCCGTCTCCTACGCCGCCAACCTGTCGGAGCGGCTGAACGGCGCGCGCATCTACCTCAAGCGCGAGGACCTCAACCACACCGGCGCCCACAAGCTCAACCACTGCATGGGCGAGGCGCTGCTCGCCAAGCATATGGGCAAGAAGAAGCTCATCGCCGAGACGGGCGCCGGCCAGCATGGCGTGGCGCTGGCGACGGCGGCGGCCTACTTCGGCATGGAGTGCGAGATCCACATGGGCGAGGTGGACATCGCCAAGGAACACCCCAACGTCGTGCGCATGAAGCTGCTCGGCGCCACCGTGGTGCCGGTCGGGTTCGGCGGCCGCACCCTGAAGGAGGCGGTGGACAGCGCCTTCGTGTCCTACCTGAAGGACCCGGAAACCACCCTCTACGCCATCGGCTCGGTGGTCGGGCCGCACCCGTTCCCCATGATGGTGCGCGACTTCCAGTCGGTGGTCGGCTTCGAGGCGCGCGACCAGTTTGCCGAGATCACCGACGGCCGCCTGCCCGATCACGTGGTGGCCTGCGTTGGCGGCGGCTCCAACGCCATGGGCATCTTCGCCGGCTTCATCGATGACCCCGACGTCGCCCTGCATGGGGTCGAGCCGCACGGCACCGGCACCGAACTCGGCCAGCACGCCGCCACCATCACCTACGGCGAGGAAGGCGTCATCCACGGCTTCCGCTGCCTGATGCTGAAGGATGCCGAGGGCAACCCGGCGCCGGTGCACTCCATCGCCTCGGGCCTTGACTATCCGGGCGTCGGGCCGGAGCACAGCTTCCTGCACGAAAGCGGCCGGGTGCAGTACGCCGCCGCCTCCGACGAGGACACGCTGAACGCCTTCTACGCCCTGTCGCGGCACGAGGGCATCATCCCGGCGCTGGAAAGCGCCCACGCGGTGGCCCACGCCATGAAACTGGCGAAGCAGCGCCCGGCGGGCGAGTGCATCCTGGTCAACATCTCGGGCCGCGGCGACAAGGACATCGACTACGTGGTCGACACCTTCGGCGACGGGCGGGATCGCGCGCTGTTCGGGTGACAGCGGCGGTTTCACCACCAGGTGACAAGTGTAACCTGTCGAGTGGTTCCTGGGCTCCATGAGGCGTAGAGGGAGCACCAGGAATCTCGACAGGCCGCGAGATGCAAGCTTTCAGGAGGTTGTCCATCCGGCCCTGAGCGAGGATCCTGAAGTTGCTAAGACTTCGGCATTCCGAGAGGAGCCGGGTGGACCTCCACCGGCGGCCCGGCCGCCGATCGCACCGGGGCCAAGGCATGCAGGAAGGCGACAGTCTTTTGGCCGACAAGGGCTAACACACCTCCCCTCCGTCGCGGTCATAGGTCGCGGCGAGGACGTTTCTAGCACTCGATCGGCATGATCTCGTCGATTCGCCTCATGACTAGCCGGTGCGGCTGATGCTGGCGCCCGGGCAGACCTCGGATAAGGCGGCGGTGGCATCTTCGCAGATGGCTGACTTGCCGCCGGCCGAGGCCATTGATCGGCCACCGCGGCCATGCCTGCAGCACCTGGTGGACGGGGTAACCGCCAAAGAAGGGAATGGCCGGATCCGACGCAGGTCAATAAGCCGCGTTCCGAAATGCCATCCGCTTCGACCGTGATGCTGGCGTCGCGCCGCCTGTGGCGCAGACGTTATGAGGCCACGGCCCAGGTGCCACGATGCGACACAGGCCCTCCATCGCGCTCTCGCCTACTGGCCGAACAGCGCCGCCAGCGGTGACGTATCGGAGGATGGGCTGCGCAGGGCGGTGAACAGCTGCAGGAAGCCGTCGGCCGGCAGCGGCTTGGCGAACAGGTAGCCCTGGCCGGTGTGGCAGCCGTTCTCGCGCAGGAACGATGCCTGCTCCGGCGTCTCGATGCCTTCCGCCACCAGCTTCATCTCCAGCGACCGCGCCATGGAGATGATGGCCTTGGTGATGGACATGTCGTCGGCGCTGTCGGGAATGTCCTTCACGAACGAGCGGTCGATCTTCAGCTCGTCGATGGGGAACCGCTTGAGGTAGCTGAGCGACGAATAGCCGGTGCCGAAGTCGTCGATGGACAGGGTGATGCCGAGGCCCTTCAGCGCCCACAGGGCCTGGATGGCCTCGTCGGCGTTTTCCACCAGCATGGACTCGGTCAGTTCCAGTTCCAGCAGCTCGGCGCCGACGCCGCTTTCGTCCAGCGCCGCCATGATCTTGGCCGCCAGCTGCGGCTCGCGGAACTGGCGGGCGGAGAGGTTGACGCCGACGCGGATGGGCGGCAGCCCGGCCTGCATCCACTGGTCCAGCTGGCGCAGCGACTGTTTCAGCACCCACTCGCCGATGGGAACGATGAGGCCGGTTTCTTCCGCCACCGGAATGAACTCCACCGGCGAGACGAAGCCCAGTTCGGCCGAGTTCCACCGCAGCAGCGCCTCGCAGCCGACGATCTCCTCGTTGGCGAGGTTGACCTTGGCCTGGTAGTGAACGGCCAGTTCCTGCCGCTCCAGCGCCCGGCGCAGGCCGTTTTCCACCTGCAGGCGGCGGACCATGTCGGCCGAGAGCTTCTCGGTGTAGAACTGGAAATTGTTGCGGCCCTGCTTCTTGGCGTAGTTGACCGCCGTGTCGACGTGCTTCAGCAGGTTGGCGATGTCTTCCGAATTCTGCGGATACATCACGATGCCGATGGAGCCGGAGGTATAGATCTCCCGCCCCTCGATCTCGAACGGCTGCGCCAGCCGGTCGAGCAGCTTGTCGGCGATGGTGGAGGCTTCCTCCGGCCCCGAGACGCCGTTGAGGATGACGGTGAACTCGTCGCCCGACAGGTGCGCCACCGTGTCGCCCGCCCGCACCGCCGCCTCCAGCCGCTGGCCCACCGCCTGCAGCACGCGGTCGCCCATGGGGTGGCCGAGGGTGTCGTTGATGTTCTTGAAGTGGTCGAGGTCGAGGAACAGGATGGCGACGTGGTGGCCGCGGTCGTCGGCGGCGGCGATGGCCTCCTCCAGCCGGTCCTGGAACAGGGCGCGGTTGGGCAGGCCGGTCAGGTGGTCGCGGGTGGCGAGGTAACGCAGCCGTTCCTCCTGCGCCCGCCGTTCGGTGATGTCGCGCAGCACGCCGATGAACAGCCGCGTCTCGCCCAGCGTCAGGTCCGACAGCGCCAGTTCCACCGGGAAGCTGGAGCCGTCCTTGCGGCGCCCTTCCACCACCCGGCCCATGCCCACCACGCGGCTGCGGCCGGTTTCGATGAACTTGCGGACGTAGCTGTCATGCTCGGCGCCGATGGCCGGCGGCATCAGCATGTTCACCGAGCGGCCGATCACCTCCTGCGCCTTGTAGCCGAAGATGCGCTCGGCCGCGCGGTTGAAGGTTTCGATGATGCCGCGGCTGTCGATGATGACCAGGGCGTCGACCATGGTCTCCATGATCTTGCGCAGCCGTTCCTCGCGCTGGACGATGGCGCGGGTGGCGCGCTGGCGCTCGGTGACGTCGCGGGCGACCAGCATCACCGCCGGCTTGCCGTCGTCGGCCTCGAACGGCGTCGCCGCCACCTCGGCATCCACCGGCAGGCCGTCGTCGCGCACCATCTTCATCGGCACACGGGACCGTTCCCGCACCAGGATGTCGAGGCCGTGCTCGACGATGGGGCGGTAGTGGGCGGCGACGAAATCCTTGAACATCCGCCCCACCGCCGCATCCGGCCCGTCCAGGCCGAGCATGGCGGCGCCGGCCGGGTTGATGAGGGTGATGCGGCCCTCGCTGCACACCGCGATGCAGTCCGGCGCCAGGTCGATCAGGTGGCTGAACCCGCTCTCCCGCCGGCCCATGGCCTGCAGGCGGCTCATGTCCAGCATGCCGTCGACGATCTCCACCAGCGCCTCGGCCGCCTTGTGGATGTTGCCGACGTAGCCCTTGTACTGCGGATGCGGCAGCGGGCCGTAGACTTCCGAGGTGATCATCTCGGCAAAGCCGCGGATGGTGTTGAGCGGCGTGCGCACCTCGTGGCTGAGGCCGCGCAACAGCGCCGACTTGTCGGCATCAGCCTTTTCCGCCCGCGCCTTGGCGGCCTTCAGCGCCTCGGTCTGCTGGTGGGTGGCGGTGACGTCGTGGCCGATCAGCACCACGCCCTCGTCCACCCGCGAGGCGGTGAAGTGCACCCGCACCGGCGCCGCGCCGGACACCAGGGTCAGCGTCACCTCCACATCGGGGGCGAGGCCGGTCGCCTCCGCCAGCCGCAACTGCTCGAACACCCCGGCATCCACCAGCGCCGGCAGCACCTCGCGCAGGCCGTGGCCGGCCAGCTCGCGGGCGTGCAGGCCGAGGATGGTGCCGCAGGCGGCATTGCCCAGGCGGAAGATGAAGTCGGTGACGCGGCCGCCGGCATCGCGCTGCACGTCCAGCAGGCACACCAGCGCCGCCATGCTGTTGAGCAGCCCTTCCACCAGCCCGCCGTCGGCGTCGCGGGTGGCGTTCAGGCGGGCGCGGCGCTCCATGGCGTAGGTCAGGCTGCGGGTCAGCCGGTCCACCGTCAGCCCGGTCTTCACCAGATAGTCCTGCGCCCCGGCCCGCAGCGCCTGGGTGGCGATGGAGTCGTCGTTGACACCGGTCAGCACCACAACCGGCAGCGTCGGCGCCAGGGCAACGGTTCTCTTGACGGTTTCAATGCCGGTGCTGTCGGGCAGCCCGAGATCGAGCAGCACCGCATCCACCGGTCGTTCGGCCAGGCGGTCATGCGCCTCCGCCAGCGTGCGGGCCTGCACCACCTCGAAGCCAAGCCCCTGCCCGCCGGTCAGCAATCCGCGGATCAGCTGGGAGAATACCTGGTTATCCTCGACGACGAGTACGGTGGTCATGCTCGCTTGTTCCGGCCGCCGGCAGCCTCCGGCACGGGAGACACAATAACGTCATCACGCGCGTGATCTCAAAGGGATATTACGCTTTTGATCGAAGCGGAACTACCCCATAGGGAGAAAAACGCCTGATCGTGCACACCCGCACCGCACAACCGACGACAGTCAGGCGGAGGCACCGGACAATCGGGCCGCCGCCCGCTCGCGCCCGATGAGCGGCAGCAGGGCTTTCAACTCAGGCCCATGATCGCGCCCGGTGAGTGCCAGACGCAAGGGAAGAAACAGCCCCTTCCCCTTGCGGCCGGTGGCCGCCTTCACCGCCGCGGTGAGGGCGCCCCAGGTTTCCTGGTCCCACGGCTCCGGCGGCAGCGCCTCCAGGGCGGCGGCGGCGACGGCGCCATCCTCGGCGGCGATCACCGGAACCACCGGCCCGGTCACCACCCGCCACCACTCATAGGCGTCGGCGAAGCGGGCGAGGTTGGGGCGCACCGCCTCCCAGAACGATTCGGCGACGGCGGTCGCCACCCCCATGGCCACCAGACGCGGCCCGGCGGCGCTGAACGGCATGGCGTGCAGGATGGCGGCGTTGAGCCCCGTCAACTCCGCCGGGTCGAAGCGGGCGGCGGCGCGGCCGAAGCGGCCGAGGTCGAAGCCCGCCGCCAGTTCGGCCAGGCCCTGCTCCGCCACCACCGGATCGGCGGTGCCCAGGCGGGCGAGCAGGCTGCACACCGCCATGGGCTCCAGCCCGTCGCCGCGGATGTCGGCCATGGACAGGCTGCCGAGGCGCTTGGACAGGCCCTTCCCTTCCGCATCCACCAGCAGCGGCAGGTGGGCGAAGCGCGGCGGCTCCGCCCCCAGGGCGCGGAACATCTGGATCTGCACGGCGGTGTTGGTGACGTGGTCTTCGCCGCGCACCACGTCGGTGATGGCCATGGCGATGTCGTCCACCACCGATGGCAGCATGTAGAGGTACGTGCCGTCCTCCCGCCGCACCACCGGGTCGGAGATGCTGCCGGCCTGATAGTGGCAGGGGCCGCGCACCCCGTCCTGCCACGCCACGTCCTCCGCCTCCAGCAGGAAGCGCCAGTGCGGCCGCCGGCCCTCCGCCTCCAGCGCCGCCCGCTCCGCCTCGGTCAGGTGCAGGGCGGCGCGGTCGTAGACCGGCGGCAGGCCGCGGGCGCGCAGGCGGTTGCGCTTGAAGTCCAGTTCCTCCGGCGTTTCCCAGCACGGGTAGATGCGCCCGATGGCCTGCAGCCGGGCGAAGGCGGCGTCATACTCCGCCAGCCGCCGCGACTGGAAATGCTCCTCGTCCCAGGCGAGGCCGAGCCAGCCGAGATCACGGCGGATGCCCTCCACATACTCCGGCCGCGAGCGGTCGGCGTCGGTATCGTCGAAGCGCAGCACGAAGGCGCCGTGGCCGCCGCGGGCCAGCAGCCAGTTCACCAGCGCCACCCGGACGTTGCCGACGTGCAGCTCGCCGGTCGGGCTCGGCGCGAAACGGACGCGAACGGTCATGGACTCAGTGTCTTCCGGCAGTGGGGGGACCGACGGCAGCAGCGGCGGCCGCAGCCGGCGGTCACTTGAAACGGGTGGTGATCGGATAGCGCCGGTCCCGCCCGAAGGCGAGGCGCGTGATCTTGACGCCGGGCGGCGCCTGCCGGCGCTTGTACTCCGCCCGGTTCAGCAGCGTCCAGACCTTCTCGACGGTGGCCTGGTCGTAGCCGTCGTGGACCAGGTCGCGGACGCCCTTCTGGTCCTCGTTCAGGCCGCGCAGGATGGCGTCCAGCACGTCGTAGGGCGGCAGGCTATCCTCGTCCTTCTGGTCCTCGCGCAGTTCGGCCGAGGGCGGCTTGGTGATCACCCGGTCCGGCATCACCGGGCCGGACGGGCCCAGCACCCCTTCCGGCCGGTTGGCGTTGCGCCAGCGGCAGACGGCGAAGACGTCGGTCTTGTAGACGTCCTTCAGGGGGTTGTAGCCACCGTTCATGTCGCCGTAGAGGGTGGCATAGCCGACGCTCATCTCCGACTTATTGCCGGTGGAGAGAACCATCGGCCCGAACTTGTTGGACAGCGCCATCAGCACCATGCCGCGGGCGCGCGACTGGATGTTCTCTTCGGTGATGTCCGGCGCCCGGCCCTCGAACAGGTCGCCGAGCATGGTGTCGAAGGCGGCCATGGCAGGGCCGATGTTGACGGTATCGTACCGAACCCCCAGCGCCTGGGCGACGGCGCCGGCGTCCTCCAGGCTGTGGCCGCTGGTGTAGGGCGACGGCATCATGACGCAGCGCACCCGGTCCGGCCCCAGGGCATCCACCGCCACGGCGGCGCAGAGCGCGCTGTCGATGCCGCCCGACAGGCCGAGGATGACCCCCGGAAAGCCGTTCTTGTTCACATAGTCGCGGGTGCCCAGCACCATGGCGTTGTAGATCTCGGCGCAGCGGTCCAGCTGCGGCTCGATGCGGGCCGCCTCCACCGCCCAGCTGCCGAAGCGGGCGCTGCGGCTCCAGCGGGTGAGCAGTTCGTCCTCGCCCCAGCTGGCGGCGCGGGCGGCCAGGGCGTAGTCGCCGTTGACCACGAAGCTGCCGCCGTCGAACACCAGTTCGTCCTGACCGCCGACCTGGTTGACGTAGACCAGCGGCAGACCCGATTCCGACACCCGCGCGACGGCGTGGTTGAGCCGCACCTCGTGCTTGTCGACCTCGAAGGGCGACCCGTTGGGCACCACCAGGATCTCGGCGCCATGGGCCTTCAGGTGGCTGGCAACGTCGGAATACCACATGTCCTCGCACACCAGCACGCCCAGGCGGGCGCCCTTGAACTCCACCGGTTCGGGCAGCGGGCCGGGCACGAAGACGCGCTGTTCGTCGAAGACGCCGTAGTTGGGCAGGTGATGCTTGGCGCGCACCGCCTGGATGGCGCCGTCGGCCAGCAGCAGGGCAGCGTTGACCACGCCGATGTCGCAGCGCCACGGCGCCCCCACCAGCAGCGCCGGGCGGCCGATGGTTTCCTCGGCCAGCGCCTCCACCCCCTGCTCCACTGCCTCCAGGAAGGCGCGGCGGTAGACCAGGTCTTCCGGCGGGTAGCCGCAGATGGACAGTTCCGGTGTCACCACCAGATCGGCGCCGGCCGCCTGGGCGCGGTCTAGGATGCGGCGCATCTTGTCCACGTTGCCGGCGATGTCGCCCAGCGTCGGGTTCATCTGGGCCAGCAGGATGGACAGGCGGGCGACGGAGGCATCGGTCATGGAGGCGACCCCAGGGAAGAGGATGGCAGGGAGGCTATGGGCGGCGCCTGCCCGTGTCAACGCCGCGAGGCAGCGGCAGGATCGGCGGCGGCGCGCACGCCGTCGGTGGTTCTATGACTTTAGGCCCATTCTTTAAGTCCTATCGCCTCCGACCGCCGAAAGGGGTACGCTGCCACAAATAAGCGCATATTCCGAAGGGAGATCGCCCATGGCCGCCGTGCCATCCTCCGAGGCCCATGCCGAGGATCGCGCCTGCCCGTTGTCCATGAACCGCCGGCTGCTGACCGCGTTCCTGGATCATCTTCAGGTGGAGGCCTGCGGCGGCCCGGACGACGGCTGCTTCGACATCGCCCGGCTGCGCAGCCTGGCGGAAGACTTCCTGGCGGCCACGCCGGTCGCCGCCCGGGCGCCGGTGGAATGCCTGCGCGTCCACGACGCCATGCTGTGGGAGGACCGCCGCCACCGGGCGTTCGAGCGGCTGCTCACCCGCCGCTTCAGCCACCTGTTCCCCAAGCGCATGGGTGACGACGGTACCGCCGGCGCCGGCGCCTCGCTGTCACGGCGGCTAATTCCCGGCTTCATGGCGGCGCTCGCCATGATGGTCGGGCCGGATACCATGAACCGCTGCAGCCGCGAGGCCAACCGCCTGCTCGGCCGCCACCGGGAGGAGCGGCTGGGGCTGGTGGACTGGCTCGACCTCAGCCAGACCGACGGCGCCCGCGCCCTGGTTTCCGAGGTGCTGGTCGCCGCCGCCGCCCATTTCGAGCCGTTCGAGCGCCGCCGCGACTGGCTGTGCCTGGTGGTCAACAACCACCTGCCGCCCGCCCTGCCGGAGGACCGCGACCCCGCCTGGCGCTGCACGCCGGCGGTGGCCGACACCATGCTGCGGGCGCTGTATGAACCGTTCCGCCGCGAACTGGCGGCCGACGGCGGCCTCGCCCTGCGCGACCGCTTCGGCGATCAGGCGGTGGCCTCGGTGACGGTGCTGCTGGAGCACGTCTGCGCCCCGGCCGCCCTGTCGGCCTGAGGCCCCTTCGTTCGAACGGCGGCTCAGGCGCCCGCCGTCGCTGCGGCCACTGGCGGGCCGATCACCCAGCCGTCGGCGATGCCCACCGGCACGGTGGCGCCGGGATACAGGGTCTCGGCGGTTGCCGGGTGCCACAGGCGCAGCGGATCGTGGCCGCCGCCGCGCAGGGTGAGCGTCACCTCCTGCCGCGGCCCCTGGTACACCACCTCCGTCACCGTCGCCTGCAGGCTGCCGCCGCCGTCCATGGCGCCGAGACGCAAGCCTTCCGGCCGCAGGCAGATGTCGGCGGCGCCGGCGGGCTGGTCGGCGCGGCAGCGCAGCCGCAGCGCCACCCCCTGGATGTCGGCCTCGCACCAGCTGTCGTCGCCGGCCGCCTGCACCCGCCGCACATGGCCGCGCACCACCGCCCCCTTGCCGATGAAGCGGGCGACGTCGCAGTCGGCCGGGCGACCGTAGAGCACGCGCGGGCTCGCCACCTGCCGCAGCCGGCCGCCCATCATCACGGCGATGCGGTCGGCCAGCGCCAGCGCCTCCGCCTGATCGTGGGTGACATAGAGCATGGTGGCGCCGGTGCGGCGGTGGAAGGCCTTGAACTCGCCCTGCATGGTTTCGCGCAGGTGGGCGTCCAGGTTGGCCAGCGGCTCGTCCAGCAGCACCAGCCGGGGGTCCATGGCGAGGCAGCGGGCCAGCGCCACCCGCTGCCGCTGGCCGCCCGACAGCGCCGCCGGCCGCCGCCGCGCCAGGGCGTCGAGGCCGACCATGGCCAGCGCCTCCTGCACCCGGCGCGACACCTCCGCCCGCGGCAGACGGCGGATGCGCAGGGCGAAGGCGACGTTCTCCCACACCGTCATGTGCGGCCACAGGGCATAGGACTGGAACACCATGCCGATGTTGCGCTGTTCCGTCGGCACATGGGTGTCGGCTGCCGACAGGATGGCGCCGTCGAGGGCGATGCGGCCGTCGCTGACGGCCTCGAACCCCGCCACCAGCCGCAGCAGGGTGGTCTTGCCGCAGCCCGAGGGGCCGAGCAGGGCGACAAATTCGCCGCTCGCCACCTCCAGGCTGACGCCGTCGACGGCGGTGGCGGGACCGAAGCTCTTGCGCACGCGGTCGAGCGTCACGCTTGCCATGGCAGCACTCCCTTGGGCAGCCGGCGGGCCAGCAGCGAGGCGGCGGCGGCGGCCAGCAGCGGCAGCGCCACCGACAGCACCGAGGCCGCCGAGGCGGCGGTGGCGTTGCCCTCGTCATACAGGTTGAAGATCATCACCCCGACGGTTTCCTGGCCGGTGCTCCACAGCAGGGCGGAGACGGTCAGTTCGTTGAAGGCGCTCATGAAGATCAGCAGCGCCCCGGCCACCGCCGCCGGCGCCGCCAGCGGCAGGACGATGCGCCGCAGCCGGCTGAAGGTGCCGGCGCCGGCGATGCGGGCCGCTTCCTCCAGCGCGGGGTCGAGCTGCGCCATGCCGGCCAGCGTCGGCCGCAGGCCAAGGGCCAGGAAACGCGCCAGATAGGCGATGAGGATGATCCAGAAGGTGCCGTACAGGCTCACCCCCACCACCGGCAGCGGCGGCAGGAAGGTGAGGATGCAGGCGATGGACACCACGATGCCCGGCAGCGCGAAGGGCGCATCGGCCACCAGGCTCAGCAGCCGTGCCGCCGCCTGCCGCCGCACCGCCACCAGATAGGCGAAGGGCAGGCTCACCACCAGCGTGGCGGCGGCGGCGGTGGTCGCCAGCAGGCCGCTGTTGAGGAAGGCGCGGCGCACCGCATCGTTGGCCCAGGCGGTGGCGTAATGGGCGAGCGTCACCGTCTCCGCCGTCAGCGCCACGCCGAGCGCCTGGCTCACCGAGGTGCCGATCAGCGCCAGCAGCGGCACCACCGCCATCACCAGCAGCGACGCCCACACCGCCGCCTCCACCGGCAGCCGCCAGCGGCCGAGGGCGAAGGGCGGCACGGTAGCACCGTCGCCCCCCACCACCACCCGGCCGCCGCTGCCGGAGCGGCGCAGGGCCAGGGCCTGGATGGCGAGGCCGATCACCGCCAGCGCTGCCAGGATCATGGACAGCACCGCCACCTCGCCCAGCACCGACGGACCGAAGCCGCTGAGGCGCTGGTAGATGAGGGCGGTGAGCATGGTGTAGCGGGCAGGAATGCCGAGGATGGCCGGAATGCCGAAGTTGCCGATGGCGGCGACGAAGGCCAGCGCCGCCCCCGCCAGTACCGCCGGCCGCAGCAGCGGCAGGATGATCGCCGCCACCGTGCGCAGCGGCCCGGCGCCGGCGGCACGGCCGGCCTCCACCAGATCGCGCGGGATGGACCGCAGCCCGGCGCGCACCGCCAGGAAGACCATGGTGGAATGCTCGATCCCCATCAGCAGGATGATGCCTTCGCGCGAATACAGCCAGTTGCGCGTTCCCGGCGGCGGCGCCAGCCCGAGCGGCCCGAGGATGGTGCTGGCCGGCCCGGTCATCTCCAGCCACGCCAGCGCCGAAATCTGCGCCGGCACCAGCATGGGCAGCAGCAGCAGGGACACCAGGGTGGTGCGCGCCCGCACGTCGGTCAGGCCGACCACCAGCGCCATGGCGGTGCCGATCACCACCGACACCACCGTCGCGCCCAGGCTGGCCTCGATGGTGCGCCAGGTGGCGAGGCGCACGGCGCGGCTGTCGAACACCCGCAGGATGTCGTCCACGCCGCCCATGGCGACGGCCTCGCCGAACAGCCGCAGCAGCGGCAGGCAGCACAGCGCCAGCACGTAGACGCCGATGCCGGCCAGCAGCAGCCGGCCGCCATCGGGCCACGGCCGGCGCGGCGCCAGGGGCGGCCGCGCCGGCAGGCTCACGCTCACGCTCAAGCCCTCAGCCGCCATAGAGATCGGCGAAGCGGCGCTTGGTGTCTTCGGTGGACTCGATCAGGTAGCCGGCATCGGCATCCATGATCTTCAGCGTCGCCGGATCGGGGTAGCCGGCCGGCGGCGTCACGCCCTCCAGGATCGGGAAGTACTTCTGCTGCACCGACTGCTCCGCCGCCGCCGGCGACAGCTGGAAGTCGACGAAGGCCCGCGCCGCCTCGACGTTGCGAGCGGTCTTCAGGATGGCGACCGGCTGGTTGATGGCGGTGACGCCCTCCGCCGGGAACACGAAGTCCACCGGCGAGCCCTGGTCCTTCTGGCCGTAGGCCATGTACTCGATGATGACGCCATAGGCCTTCTCGCCGCGCGCCACCGCATCGCGCACCGATCCGTTGCCCTTGCCGGCGACGGCGCCGTTCTCGGCCAGCTTTTCGAAGTACTGCCAGCCGAACTCCGGCTGCGCCGCCATGGTGGCGACGTGGATGACGGCGGCGCCCGAATACAGCGGGCTCGGCATGATGACCTGATCCTTGGCTTCCGGCTTCAGCAGATCCTGCCACGAGGTCGGCGCCGGCAGGCCGGCGGCGGTGTTGTACATGATGCCGGTGGTGATCAGCTTGGTGCCGAAGAAGGTCTTGTCGGCATCGTACTGGCCCTTCGGCAGGCGCGAGACGTCGGCGCCCTCGTAAGGCTGCAGCAGGCCCTCGGCCTTCAGCTGGGTCATGGCGACGCTGTCGGCGATCAGCAGCACGTCGGGCTTGGGGTCGCCGGCGGCCACTTCCGCCTGCAGCTTGTTCATCACCTCGGTGGTGCCGGAGCGGAACATCTCCACCTCGATGTCCGGCCGCTGCTGTTTGAACAGCGCCAGCACCTGATCCATCTGCTCGCTCGGCTGCGAGGTGTAGAGCACCAGCTTTTCCGCCGCTGCCGCCGTCTGCACGCCGGCCACCAGGGCGCCGGCGGCCAGGGCCGCGGCCACAACCTTGCTCAGGGACTTGCGCATTTTCCGCCAAACTCCGTGTCGGGTGGGGTGAACCTGGGGTCGCGGCAGAGGGGCCGCGTCGCAACCGGACGGTACGGAGGGCGCCGCGGCGGCGCAATCGCCTTTGCAATCACCGTTGCAAAAATTCACACTTCTGCAATACGAATTGAATTACCACTAGGCGCCGACGCCACCCTCTGCGAGGCCGCATGTCGTTCAAGGAAATCATCCGCCAGCACGCCGGACGCCTGACGCCCGCCGACCGCCGGCTGGTCGATGCGCTGCTGGAGAACCCGGCCGGGTCCGCCATGTCGTCGGCGTCGGAAATCGCCCAGCGGGCCGGCGTCCATGCCGCCTCGCTGGTGCGGCTGGCGCGCAAGCTGGGGTTCGAGGGCTTCTCCGACCTGCGGGCGCGGCTGCAGGCCGACATCCTGGCCGGCGAACAGCCGCACGACCGCCTGCGCAAGCGGGTGCAGGACCTGCCGCCCGATCAGGTGCTGCAGGCGGTGGTGGAGCGCGAGCAGGCCTTCCTGCGCGACCTGCCCAACCACGTCAGCCAGGAGCAGATCGCCCGCGCCGCCCGCCTGATCGCCGATGCCCGCCGCATCCTGCTGTTCGCCGAAGGCTCCTCCCGCCTGCTGCGCGACATGATGGCCCGCCGCCTGCGCCGGGTCGGCCGCCCGGTGGAGGTGCTGGAGGCCCAGAGCCGCGATCTGGCGGAAGGGCTCAACACCCTGGCCGGCACCGACGTGCTGATGGCCTTCGCCTTCTCCGCCGTGCCGCCGCTGCTGCCGCCGGTGCTGGAGGAAGCGGACCGCTGCGGCGCCGCCTCCATCCTGGTGGCGGACCTGATCGGGCCGCTGGTGCGGCCGGCGCCCGACCTGCTGCTGTCGGCGCCGCGCGGGGTGGCCGGCGAGTCCCAGTCGCTGACCATCCCCATGGCCCTGTGTACCTCCATCCTGCTCACCCTGCCCCTGGTCGATGGCGGCGCGTCCATCCGGGCGGTGGAACGCTACGGCAGCCTGCGCCGCCAGTTGGAAGACGACAGCCGATGACACCTCCCCGCTCCGCCGGCAGCCTGCGCCTGACGCCGCTGTCCGGCCTCGGCGGCAAGCATGCCGCCTGTTTCCTCATTGATGACGGCGACACCCGCCTGCTGCTCGACCTCGGCGCCGGCAGCGGCGACGCCCCGCCCCGGCCGGACCTGTCGCGGCTGGACGGGCGGCCGGTGGATGCCGTGCTGCTCAGCCACCAGCACGAGGACCACATCGGTGGCCTTGACCTGCTGCCGGTGATCGGGTCCCCGCCGGTGCATGCCACCGCCGCCGTGGCGCGGGCCGTCGGCCGCCAGTTCGCTGTCGACTGTCGGCCGCTGCCCCTGCGCGGGCGGCTGGAGATCGGCGGCCTCACCATCCGCACCGGCCGCTCGGGCCATGCTCCCGGCGGGGTGTGGCTGCATGTGAGCGCGACGGGTACGGCGGAGGTCGGCGGCATTCTCTACATGGGCGACCACAGCGGCGAGTCGCGGCTGTTCGCGCAGGACGCGCCGCCGCCGGCGGCGGTGGTGGTGCTCGACGCCTCCTACGGCGTCGACGACGTGCCGCAGGGCGAGCGGACGCCGCAGGTGCTGGCCGCCCTGCGCGACGGGCCGGTGCTGCTGCCGGCGCCGCCGGCCGGACGTGGCGTCGAGATGGCGGTGGCCGCCCTTCAGGCCGGGCTGCCGGCCCCGGCCCTGTGCCCGGTGACGCGGGAGGCGGCGGCGCGGCTGCTCGATGCCGATGCCGCCACCCTGCGCCCCGGCATCGCGCCGCTGCTCGCCCGGCTGGTGGAGACGGCGCCGCTGGCCGGCGGCGCCACCCGCCCCACCATCGCCGTCGGCGCCACCCTAGAGGCCGGGCCGGCGGTGGGACTGGCCGAGCAGTGGCGGGCGGCGGGGTTACCGATCCTGCTCACC
Source organism: Caenispirillum bisanense (assembly GCF_039523075.1). Lineage (NCBI taxonomy): Bacteria > Pseudomonadati > Pseudomonadota > Alphaproteobacteria > Rhodospirillales > Novispirillaceae > Caenispirillum > Caenispirillum bisanense. The sequence goes on along the minus strand of NZ_BAAAEP010000044.1, from coordinate 9,622 downwards.
GGTCATGTGCCGGCCGCGACGCCGGCCCGGGCGCTGCTGGATGTGGGCGCGGCAACGTGGCGGCGGTGGAACGTGCATCCGCCGCTGCGGGAGAACCGGGCGCTGGTGCAGGCGGTGCGGCCGCGGGTGGTGGTGCCGGCTTTCGGCCGCCTGGAGCACGCCGCCGTCTGGGCCGCCGCCTTCGCGCCGGCGACGGTGCGGCTGGACGGCGCCGAGGTGGAGGCCTCGGCGGCATGAGCCTGTCCTTCCTCCACCGCCCGCTGGTCTTCGTCCGCCACGGCCAGACCGCCTGGAACGCCACCCGTCTGGTGATGGGGCAGATCGACATCCCGCTGGACCCGACCGGCGAGGCCCAGGCCGCCGCAGCCGCCGCAGAAGTGGCGGCGCTGCCGGTCACGTCGGTGTGGTGCAGCCCGCTCGGCCGCTGCCGGGCCACCGCTGCCGCCCTGCTCGCCCTGCGGCCGGACCTGCCGCTGACCGTGCTCGACGATCTGGCGGAGCGCCATTGGGGCATCCACCAGGGCGGCGACGACCGCCTGCGCCCGCCCCGCCACCACACCCCGCCGGAGGGCGAGAGCGCCGCCGCCTTCGCCGAGCGCACCCTGCGCGCCCTGGCGGCGGTGGACGATGCCGGCCTGCCGGTGGTCGTCGCCCATTCGGGCACCTTCCGGGTGGTGCTCGACCTCTACGGCCGCGACAGCGACGGGCCGCCGGTCGCCAACGGGGCGCCGATACTGCTGACGGTCGACGGACCAAAGTCTGTGAAGCATTTGCACCCGAAATTACAGGAGGGTTACGCCCCGGATAGTAATGACCCTGATCTTTAGCCCATTCGATCACCCCTTCCCTTGGCCCCATCGCACAACTTTGGCGTTTCATGGCACGAAGTCTGCGTATTCAAGTGGGCGAGACATGCGGAATCCTTCTGGCCCCCCTGCATTTCGCAGCTGCAAAATCATAACCGGAAGGCTAAATTCCTCATTTATCATACGCCTTTGGATCGGAAGGACCGGGGACCAGACGGCCACCGCAGAAGCGTATGACCGGGCAAGAGTCCCCGAGGGGGTATGATGAACCTGAAGAACATGAGCATTTCCCTGAAGATCGGCGGCCTTGTGGGCACGCTGGTGGCCGCCCTGGTGGTCTCCATCACCGCCGGCCTGATGGAGGTCCGCAGCGTCCTGCTGGAGGACAAGCGCGCGCTGGTGCGAGAAGTGGTCAGCGTCGCCGTCTCCATCGCCGCCGAGTATGACCGACAGGTCAAGCAAGGCCTGCTGAGCCAGGAAGAAGCCCAGGCCGTGGTCAAGGCCAGCTTCCGCGCCCTGCGGTTCGAGGATGATGAATACCTGTTCGTCTACGACGACCGCGGCATCAACCTCGTCCACGGCATGCGCCCGGAACTGGAGGGCAAGGACCTCAGCGGGGTGAAGGATCCCGACGGCGTGCTGGTCATCGCCGGGCTGCTGAACGCGGTGCGCGGCGACGGTTACTTCAGGTACAAGTGGGAAAAGAAGGGCGCGCCGGAGCCGGTGGACAAGCTGTCCTACGCCACCCGTTTCGCCCCCTGGGGCTGGAACATCGGCACCGGCATCTACCTCGACGACCTGGAAGCCGAGATGTGGCAGCGTGAAAGTCCGCTGGTGATCGTCGGCGCCCTGTTCGTGCTGACCATCAGCGTGCTCGCCTACCTGCTGGTGCGGTCCATCACCCGGCCGCTGCGCCAGGTCACCGACTCCATGTCCGCCCTGGCCGACGGCCGCACCGACATCGAGGTCGGCGACCAGAACCGCGGCGACGAAATCGGCCGCGTCAACAAGGCCATGGCCCGCCTGCGCGCCTCGGTCAGCGAGGCCTTCCGCCTCAACCAGATGGTCGAGCGTCAGCCCGCCAAGGTGATGCTGTGCGACAGCGACCTCAACATCACCTACGTCAACACCGCCGCCAAGTCCCTGCTGGCCAAGCTGGCCGGGTTCATGCACTGCAACCCGGACGAGGTGGTCGGCCGCTCTGTGCTGTCGTTCCACCGCAAGCCCGAGTTCGTGAAGCAGATCCTCTCCGACCCGTCGAAGCTGCCCTATTCCGGCCGCTTCACCATGGGCGACGTGGTGATCGAGAACACGGTCATCCCCATCTACGACGAAACCGGCAAGTACATCGGCCCCATGCTGAACTGGACCGATGTGACCAAGTACGTCGCCATGATGACCAACTTCCAGGAAAACGTTCAGGCCTCGGTGCATCAGGTGTCCGATGCCGCCGATCAGCTGTCGGGCCTTGCCCAGCAGATGCAGCAGGACTCCGGCGATGTCGGCAGCCGCTCCAGCTCCGTCGCCTCGGCGGCCGAGCAGGCGGGCGCCAACGTGCAGACTGTGGCGGCGGCGGCCGAGGAACTGTCGGCCTCCATCTCGGAAATCGGCCGCAGCGTCGCCCATGCCTCCGACATCTCCACCCGCGCTGCCGGCCGCATGGACAAGGCCCAGCAGGTGATCGCCGGCCTTGACGCCAGCGCCACCCAGATCGGCGACGTGGTCAACCTCATCAACGACATCGCCAGCCAGACCAACCTGCTGGCGCTGAACGCCACCATCGAGTCGGCCCGCGCCGGCGAGGCGGGCAAGGGCTTTGCCGTGGTCGCCAACGAGGTGAAGAACCTCGCCGGTCAGACCGCCCGCGCCACCGAGGACATCGCCAAGCAGATCGCCACCGTGCAGTCCGCCACCCGCGATGCCGTCGCCGCCATCGGCGAGATCGCCTCCGACATTCACGAGGTCAGCCAGGTGTCGGCCACCATCGCCTCGGCGGTGGAGGAGCAGAACGCCGCCACGGCGGAAATCAGCCGCAACATCCAGGAAGCGTCGCGCGGCACCGAAGTGGTCACCAGCGACATCACCGCCGTCGCCGCCAGCGCCGACTCCGCCGCCCGCTCCTCGGGGCAGGTGCTGGAGGCGGCCCGTCAGCTCGGCATCCTCTCCACCAGCCTGTCCGGCGAGGTGGAAAAGTTCCTGGCGTTCATGGAAGATACCGGCAACGCCGCGTAAGCCTTTGTTAGTAAAGGCCGAAAAGGCCGCTCCGGCGCAGTGCCGGGGCGGCCTTTGCCGTGTCAGGGGCCGGTCTGCCAGCTGCCGCCGAGGGCGCGGAACAGGCCGATGCCGGCGCTGAAGCGATCGGCCTCCGCCTGCACCAGCGAGTCCTCCGCCGACAGCTGGCTGCGCTGGCTGTCGAGCACGGCCAGGAAGTCGGCGGTGCCGGCCACATACTGCTCGCGCGACACCCGCGTCGCCTCGCGGGCGCGATCGGCGGCGACGCTGAGAAGGTCGGTGCGGCGGGCGCTGCTGTCGGCGGCGACCAGGGCATCCTCCACATCCTTGAAGGCGGTCAGGATGCTCTGGCGGTAGCCGGCCACCAGTTCCGTCTCGCTCGCCTCCGCCCGCTCCAGCGCCCCCTCCAGCCGGCCGCCGGAAAACAGCGGCGCCGCAAGGCCGGAGGCAAGGTCCAGCGCCGTGGTGGTGCCGCCGGTCAGCACGCCCGTCAGCCCCCCGGTCAGCGACAGCGACACCGACGGCAGGAAGGCCGCCCGCGCCGCGCCGATGTCGGCATTGGCCGCCCGCAGCGAGGCCTCGGCGGCGCGGATGTCGGGGCGCCGCACCAGCAGGTCGGCGGGTTGGCCGGCGGCCGGAGCCGGCAACGACAGCTCCGCCAGGCTGGAGCCGGCGACGCGGAAGCCCTGCGGCGGCTGCCCGGTCAACACCGCCAGGGCCGTTTCCGCCGCCCGCAACTGGCGCTGCAGCGCCGGGATGCTGGCTTCGATGGTGGCGACGGTCGCCTGCTGCTGCGCCAGTTCCAGTGGCGGGCTCAGGCCCTCCGTCACCCGCGTCTCCACCAGGGCGAGAGTCTGGCGGGCGGCATCCAGGTTATCGGCGGCGATGCGCAGGCGATCCTTGAGGGCGAGCGCCAGGATGTAGGCCTCCGCCACCTCCGCCTGCACGGTCAGGGCAGTCGCCTCGCGCTCGAAACGGGCGCGGTCGATGCCGAAGCGGGCGGCATCCACCGCCGCCCGGTTGCCGCCCCACAGGTCCAGTTCCCACGACGCCCGCAGGCTGCCGCTCCACGCCGTGTCGGCATCGGAGGCGCCATCGCCGGCCGCCCGCCGCGACAGGCTGCCGCTGCCGTCGAGCGTCGGCGACAGGCTGGCGCCGGTGCTGCGCAGGACGGCGCGGGCCTGGGCGATGCGCTGTTCGGCGGCGGCGAGGGTCTGGTTCGCCGTCAGCGCCGCCTCCACCAGCCCGGTCAGCTCCGCATTGCCGAACCGCTGCCACCACGCCCCGGCATCGGCGCGGGCGGCGGCGGCCTCCTGGGCGGCACCGTCCCAGGCGGCGGGCACGGTCACCTCCGGCGCCCGGTAGTCGGGGGTCTGGGAGCAGGCGGCGGCCAGCAGCAGCGGCAGCAGGGCCAGGGCGGTGGCGGGGCGCCGGGGGCGGGGCATGGTCGGGAACCTCCTCATTCGGATGCGAGCGCCACCACGGGGTCGAGTCGCGCCGCCTTGCGCGCCGGCAGGTAGCCGAACACCAGCCCGGTGACGAAGGCGCACGAAAACGCCAGCAGCGGCGGCCACGGCGAATAGACGACGGAGACGCCGAACACCGAGGCGGTCCACGCCGCCGCCAGCCCGAAGGCGATGCCGAGCAGCCCGCCGATGCCGCAGACGACAATGGCCTCGGTGTTGAACTGCAGCAGGATGTCGGTCATGCGGGCGCCGGTGGCCATGCGCACGCCGATCTCGCGGGTACGTTCTGTTACGCTGACCAGCATGATGTTCATGACGCCGATGCCGCCCACCAGCAGCGAGATCAGCGCCACCGACCCCAGCATGACGGTCAGGGTGTTCTGCGTCCGCTCCGCCGTTTCCAGCAGCGAGGCGGTGTCGCGGATGCGGAAGTCCTCGCTGCCGTGGCGGGCGGTCAGCAGCTCGGTCATGGCCGCCTGGGTCTGCGGGTTGAGCGCCGTGTCCGCCACCCGCACGGTGATGCCGTTGACGTAGTCGCCGCCGAACAGCCGCGTGCGGCCGGTGGACAGCGGCACCAGGGCGATGTCGTCCTCGTCGCGGCCGAAGGCTGAGGCGCCCTTGGCCGCCAGCACGCCCACCACCTCGAACGGCACGTTGCGGATCAGCACGTACTCCCCCACGGGGCTGCGGCCGTCGGGGAACAGGGTGCGGGCAACCGTCTGGCCCAGCACCACCACCGGCGCATAGGCCGCCAGATCCTCCCGGCTGAAGAACAGCCCGTCGGCCATGGGCCAGTCGCGGGCGTCGGCAAAGGCCGGCCAGGTGGCCTGGACCGAGGTGCGGTAATCGACGCCGCCGAAGCGGATGGTGGCGCTCAGGCTGCGTTCGGGCACCACGGCGGTGACGTTGGGCACCGCCCGCAGCGCCTCGGCATCGGCGAAGGTCAGGCTGGCATTATCGCCGCTCGGTCGCACGCCGGGGGCGCCGGGGCGGATGACCATGAGGTTGGTGCCGAGCGAGGCCATGCGGTCCATCACGTCGCGCTTGCTGCCGTCGCCGATGGCCAGCATGGCAACCACGGCCGCCACCCCGATCACCACCCCGAGCAGGGTGAGCGCGGTGCGGAAGGGGTTGGTGCGCAGGGACCGCAGCGCCATCTTGGCCGCCTCCGCCACGCTGGCGAGGCCGCCCAGGCTGCCGCCGCGCACCGGCGGCGGCGGGGTCGGCGCCTCCGCCTCCGCCACGGCGGCGCGGCGGACCTCGTCGGCGACGATGCGGCCGTCGTGGATGTGGATGATGCGGTCGGCCCGCGCCGCCACCTCGGCATCGTGGGTGATGAGGATGATGGTGCGGCCCTCGCCGTGCAGCGCCTCCAGCAGCGCCAGCACGTCCTGGCCGCTGCGGCTGTCGAGCGCGCCCGTCGGCTCGTCGGCGAGGATGACGGCGGCGTCGTTCATCAGCGCGCGGGCGATGGACACCCGCTGCTGCTGGCCGCCCGACAACTGCCCCGGCCGGTGGCCGCCGCGGTCGCCGATGCCCAGCCGATCCAGCAGCGCCAGTGCCCGGTCCTCGCGGTCGTCGCGCGACAGGCCGGCGTAGATGGCCGGCACCTCCACGTTCTCCACCGCCGAGGCATCGGCCAGCAGGTTGTAGCGCTGGAACACGAAGCCGAAGGTATCGCGCCGCAGGGCCGCCACCGCATCGGCATCCATGGCGGCGATGTCGTGCCCCGCCACCCGGTAGCGCCCGGCCGAGGGACGATCAAGGCAGCCGAGGATGTTCATCAGCGTCGACTTGCCGCTGCCCGACTGGCCGATGATGGCGACGTACTCGCCGGCGGCGATGGTCAGGTCGATGCCGTCCAGGGCCCGCAACTCGCTGTCGCCGCTGCGGTAGACCTTCTCGACGCCCGACAGTTCCAGCAACGGCCGCCGGCTCATGGCCGCGGCCCCATGCCGGGCGCGGCGTTGGCGCCGGGGCTGCCGGTGCGGCGGGCGGGGGCCTGTTCGCCGACGATCACCGTTTCGCCGGCGGCCAGGCCGTCGCGTATGGCGGCCTCCGTGCGGGTGCGCAGGCCGACCGTCACCGCCCGCGTCTCGACGCTGCCGTCGCCCTTCAGCACCCGCACGCTCGGCGCTCCGTCGTCCCGGCCGCCGCCTTGCAGCGCCGCCAGCGGCACGGTGACGACATCGCTCTCGCGGCCCTCGATGAAGAAGACCTGCGCCGTCATGTCGGTCATCAGCACCATGTCGGGGTTGGGCACGTCGGCCAGCACGTCGTAGAGCACCACGTCGTTGACGATCTGCGGCGTCGGCCGGATCTGGCGGACGCTGCTCGACCACCGCCGGTCGGCCATGCCGAGGGTGGAGAACTCCAGCACCATGCCCGGCGACAGGCGCACGATGTCGGCCTCCGCCACCTGGGCCTTCAGGGTCATGGTGTCCAGTTCGGCGATGCGCATGATCACCGGCGCCGACTGGTTGGTGTTGAGGGTCTGGCCCGCCACCGCTTCCTGCGACACCACCGTGCCGGCCATGGGCGCATAGATGCGGGTGTAGCTGAGGTTGGCCTCGTCGGCCTCCAGGTTGGAGCGCGCCTGCTCCAGCTGCGCCTGCAACGAGGCGATGCGCGCCCGCGCCACGGCGGCATCGGTGCGGCTGATGTCGAGCGCATCCTGGCTGGCGGCGTTGGAGCGGAACAGGCGCTCGTTGCGGCGGTACTGCGCCTCCGCCAGTTCCAGCTGCGCCTGCTGCATGGCCCGCTGGGCCTCCAGGTCCTTGATCTGGGCCCGGTTGGCCTCCACCCGCGCGGTATAGACGCGGGCGTCGATCTCGGCCAGCAGCTGGCCTTCCTCCACCTTATCGCCGATCTCCACATGCAGCGCCCGCAGCTGGCCGGAAACCTGGGCGCCGACATCGACATAGTTCTTCGGCTGCAGCGAGCCGACGGCGGTGACCGTGCGCTCCACCGTGCCGACGGCGGCGGTGGCGGTGCGCCAGGCCGGCGGCGGCGGCGGCGAAAGCAGGCTCCAGGCGTAGGCGGCGCCACCGGCGGCCACCAGCAGCAGCACGACGACGGCCAGCACCCGCCCGCGCCCCCGCCGCCGCCGGGAGCGGCACGAGGGCTCGGCGGTGGTGGCGGCGGTGGCGGGCGTCGTCTGCGGACGGTCGGCAGTGGTGGTTTCGGGGGATGCGGTCATGGTCGGGGCTGGGTCACCGGAGCGGGACGAAAAGGGGTATGTGCGTCTAACGACAGCCGCCGGCAAATCCGTCGCGACGGATTTTCTTCTCCCGCCCGTTGGAGGTTGGCAGGATCGCCGCGATCCCCGTCGCACGCCAGAGGAGCCGTTGTCCCCCACCGCCGAACCGGCCGTCCACGATCCCGACGGCGAGCTTGTGCGCCGCGCCGCCGATGGCGACGGGCAGGCCTGGCAGGCGCTGGTCGACCGGCACCTGGGCATCGTGCATGCCCTGGCGGCGCGGTTGCTCGGCAGCCGGGCGGAGGCGGAGGACGTGGCGCAGGAAGCCTTCCTGCGGGCGTGGCGGCACATCGACCGCTGGCAGCCGGGGCAGGCCCGCTGGGGCACCTGGCTGTGCCGGGTGGCGCTCAACCTGTGCCGCGACCGCCTGCGCCGCCCGCGGCCGCTGGCGCTGGACGAGGCGCCGGAGATGGCCGACGGCCGCCCCTCCCCGGCGGCGGCCCTGCAGGCGGGGGCGGTGGCGGCGCAGGTGCGGGCGCCGCTCGACCGCCTGCCGGAGCGTCAGCGCGAGGCATTGGTGCTCTGCTACTACGAACAGATGAGCAATATCGAGGCGGCGCAGGTGATGGAGGTATCGGTGGAAGCCCTGGAATCCCTTCTGTCCCGCGCCCGCCGGGCGCTCCGCCGCGACCTGGCCGGCCAGGCCCCCGATCTGCTGGGAGAGGTGACATGATGACGCCCGACCGCTTCGCCGCCCTGGTGGCCGCCCATGGCGCCGATCCCGCCCGCTGGCCGGCGGCCGAACGCGGTGCCGCCCTGGCGCTGCTCGATGCCTCGGCGGCGGCGCGGTCGGTGGCGGCGCGGGAACGGGCGCTGGAAGCCGCCCTGGCCGCCCTGCCGCCGCCGGTGCCTCCCTCCGCCGCCCTGGCCGCCCGCCTCGGCGCGCTGGCGCCGGACAACGACCTGCGCGGCCTGTGGCGGGAGATCGCCGCCCTGTTCGGCGGCTGGCGGCTGGCCGGCACCGCCCTGGCCGCCTGCGCCGTTGCCGGCGTGCTGCTGGGCGCCACGCTGCCGGTGGATGGCGGCGGTGGCCTTGGCGCCGATCCGGCGGCGGCGGAACCGTCGCTACTCACCTACGCCATCCTGACCGACAGCTATCTGGATCACTGACATGCCGCTGCCGCGCAACAGGCGCACGCTCGTGCTGATCGCTTCGCTGGTGCTGAACGTGGTGCTGGTGGCGGCGGTCGGCACCGCCGGGGTGAAGGGCGCCTTCGACGACGACCCGCGCCCGGACCACCGCCGGCCGCCCTTCTCCATCCCCGGCCCGCACCAGCTGAAGGAGGCCCTGCCGCCGGAGGATCACCCGGTGCTGGAAGCGGTGCTGGCCGCCCACCGCCCCGCCCTTTCCGCCCGCATCGGGGCGGTGCACGAGGCGCGGCGGGCGGCGGCGGAGGCACTGCGCCTCGACCCGCCCGACGCCACCCGCACCGCCGCGGCGCTGGAGGCCCTGCGGCAGAGCGAGGCGGCGGTGTCGGAAGGGGTCTACGCCATGGCCTCGGACCTGCTCGCCCGCCTGGACGGCGACGGCCGCAAGGCGGTGGCGGCCCTGGTGGAATCCCCGCGCGGCCGCCGGGGCGGTGGTGGCCCGCCGGCGGCGCCACCGGCGGAATAGCCGTTCACCCCACCGCCATCGCCTCGTGCTCGCTGCGGAGGGCGGACAGCGCCGCGTGCAGGCGGTCGTCGGCGAGGCGGGGCAGCAGGCGGCGCAACACCGCCGCCACCTCCCCATGGCGCGCCGCCACCGCCCGCCTCCGGTCGCCCGGCGGCAGGTGTCGCAGGCTGGCGAGGAAATCGGGGCCGACCCGGCCGCCCGCCGCCGCCCCCCGCCGCCGCACCGTCAGCGCCCGCGCCACGGC